>CANSTU010000015.1 GCA_947650005.1 uncultured Lachnospiraceae bacterium | reverse complement strand
TTCTTTTTTTCATGGCCATGTACTGCGCCTCTTCCTTGGCTTTGGCCGCGTCGTAGTCTTTCTGCGCCTTATCGATCCGAACCTCTGTCTCGGCGATCTCCTCCTCCATCACGCTGATGCTGGCCATGATTTCGGCGATTTTCGATGTCAGCGCGCTAATCTGCGCATCAATGTCCTCCTTCTCCCCGGACAGGGAATCGATATCCTCATTCAGGGAATCCAGCGCACCTTGTGTATTCTTCCTTTGATTTTCCATCTCCTGTCTCTGTCTGCGCAGATCGTTGCTGGTGGCGTACACCGTCTGTGCGGAAGCAGCCAAAAGCAGCAGCAGCAAAAACAGGCTGAAAAATTTCTTTCGCATATACCGACCTTCTTTTTCCTGTGGTACATCCCGAAATAGCCTTTGCATCTTCCGGCCGCCTGTTTACGCCCGGCCGCCTTCCCCTAAAAATGCACGGGCCATTTATGTCTTGTCCATGAGCACATCTTTACAGTTCACAATTTTTCACGGTTCTTGGGAACGGAATGACATCCCTGATGTTCCCCATCCCGGTTAAATACATTACACACCGCTCAAAGCCCAGGCCGAAACCCGCGTGGCGCGCGGAACCATAGCGACGTAAATCGAGGTAAAAATCATAGTCCTCCTTCCGAAGGCCCAATTCCTCCATCCGGTTCTCCAGCAGTTCCAGCTTGTCTTCCCTCTGGCTTCCGCCTATGATCTCACCGATTCCCGGCACCAAACAGTCCATGGCTGCCACGGTTTTCCCGTCTTCGTTCAGCTTCATATAAAACGCCTTAATTTCCTTCGGATAATCCGTTACGAAAACCGGCCGTTTGAATTCTTTTTCCGTCAGATACCTTTCATGCTCGGTCTGTAGGTCGCATCCCCAGTGTACCTTGTATTCAAATTCATCGTTGTGCTTTTCCAGGATTTCAATCGCCTGGGTATATGTCACGTGTCCGAATTCGGAGGAAAGTACGTGCTGCAGGCGTTCGATCAGCCCCTTGTCCACAAACTGATTGAAAAATGCCATTTCCTCCGGCGCATTCTCCAACACGTAGCGGATCACATATTTCAGCATTTCTTCCGCCAGAAGCATATCATCCGCAAGATCCGCAAAGCACATCTCCGGCTCGATCATCCAGAATTCCGCCGCATGACGGGTGGTGTTGGAATTTTCCGCCCGGAAGGTGGGGCCAAAGGTGTATACGTTCCGGAAGGCAAAGGCATAGGTTTCCGCATCCAGCTGGCCGCTCACCGTCAGGTTCGTGGGCTTGCCAAAGAAATCCTGAGCGTAGTCCACCCCTCCTTCTTCGTTCTTCGGCACGTTTTCCAGATCCAGGGTGGTCACCTGGAACATCTCTCCCGCCCCTTCGCAGTCGCTTCCGGTGATCAGGGGCGTATGCACATACACAAACCCCCTTTCCTGGAAGAAACGATGGATGGCATAGGCCGCCAAAGAGCGCACACGAAACACAGCTTGGAAAGTATTCGTCCTCGCCCGCAGGTGGGAAATGGTGCGCAGATATTCGAAGCTGTGGCGTTTTTTCTGTAAGGGATAGTCTGAGGGGGACGCGCCCTCCACGACAACCGCTTCGGCCTGCATCTCCAGAGGCTGCTTGGCTCCCGGCGTCACCACGATTTTTCCCGTAACGATCACCGCCGCACCCACGCCGATTTTGGCAACCGCCTCAAAATCCGCCATTGTGTCGGAATAAACCACCTGGAGCGGCTCAAAAAAACTCCCGTCGTTCACCACCAAAAAACCGAAAGTTTTAGAATCCCGGTTGCTGCGCACCCAGCCGCCCACGGTCACATCCTGATCCGCGTATTTTTCCTTTTCCCGAAACAGATCCCTAATATTTGTCAATTCCATACCGCTACCGTACCTTTCTACTTTTTTATATATGTGCCGCCGATACGGCACACCGCCAGGAGCGAAAGCCGCTTGCTTTGCTCCTGCGGCATTCCCGCCATCGCTGCCGGTCATTCCATCTCTTCCACCACGCCGTTTTCCAGAAGGAAATTAAGCACCTTTTCCGACATCATGAATTCCTGATAGCCCTTCAGGTCTATGGCTTCTTTATATGCTTCCGCATCCTCATAGCCTGCTTCCTGGGCATCCTCCGCAATTCCCGCTTCCAGCTCCTCCTGCGTCACATTCAGGCCCTCCGCATCCGCGATCGCCTTCATGACGAGCATTTCTTCTCCGGCCTGATGCGCGGATTCCCGGCATTCCTCATCGGACGTCCCGTTCATGCTCATGAAGGTTTCCAGATCATAACCGTATATCATCGCATAATACTGCATGTTGCCAACGATCCTGTCATAATAGCGATTTACCATCGCCTCCGGCACTTCCCCTACCTTAGAATTCTCGATCACCTTTCGCAGCATGAGGCCCGACGCGCTGGACTGCACCACGGTATCATACACATATTTCCTATATTCTTCCACCGTCTCGCAGTCGATATCCAATCCCTTTACAAACTCGTCCGTGAGCTCGGCCGGTGATTCCACCCGGATGCTGTTGACCGTAACGGTAAATACCGCATCCTTTCCGGCCACATCCGTACCTGGATAATTGTCCGGGAAGGTCACTTCCACGTCCACCGTTTCGCCGGACATGGCCCCGATCAGCCCGTCTTCAAAGCCTGGAATAAACGCGCCGGAACCGATCCCCAGGTCGCTTCCCTGATCCGTCCCTCCGGCAAAGGCGACGCCGTCGATCTTTCCTTCATAATCGATGTTGACGATATCCCCTTTTTCAACCGGCCTATCCGTGATGTAAGTGGAAGACGGATTGTTCTGGAGATCGAACTCGATATATTCCTCCACATAGTCCGCCACGGATACCTCCATGCCCTTATACTCTCCTAGGGTCACGTAATCCGCCACATGAATTCCTTCCACATAGGCCTCCGGCCCGTATTCCTCTCCAGCCCCTTGCGTTGTCTCATCATCTGGCTGCTCGGCCGTCCCGGTTTCCTCGGCAGTTTCGGCCTGGGTACTTTCCGTCTGTGTCGGCTCCTTCTTCTCTCCACACCCTGTCAGCACAGACATTCCAAGGGCAAGAACTGCTGTCACTGTGATCCATTTTTTCATAAAATAACCGGTTCCTCTCCTCTTTGATCATTATATCGCCGCATAGGCGCCCTGCCATCCTAAGGCTGCGCCCTCTGCATACTTTTTTATTCTACCACACTTTCCCCTTCCATAAAACCCTTATCTTCCGATTTTCCACATCCTCCTTGCCATTGTCTGCAGCAAACCATTCCCCTGCCTTCCTCGGCCCTCCGCCTGCCATGGAGACGAGCCCTGGCGGAGAGCAGACATGGCCTTAAGTTAACCGCGCCTCTATTTAGGAACATCTTGCCTTATGGGCCAAACTCTGTTACAATATTTGGCATAAAACCATACGTTTCCGGCCCGGCACGAACGATTTGCAGCCCAAACCGGCCGGAGCTATGTATGGATCATTTACTGCAAGGAGGTTGCCGCGTGAACACCGTTACAATTGTATTGCTGATAATATTGGCCGTTCTGATTATCGGCGTTGTTGCCCTCTATTTTCTGGGGAAGAGGGCACAGAAGAAGCAGGAAGAACAGCAGAAGCAGATCGAAGCCTATAAGCAGACCGTATCCATGTTGATCATAGACAAGAAACGGATGCGGCTAAAGGACGCCGGGCTTCCCTCTATGGTTTTAGAACAGACGCCGAAGCTCCTGCGCCGCTCCAAGCTTCCCATCGTCAAGGCCAAAATCGGCCCGCAGGTTATGTCCCTGGTATGCGAGGAAAGCATTTTCGATTCCGTCCCTGTAAAGAAAGAGGTCAAGGCCACTGTAAGCGGCATTTACATCACCTCAGTGAAGGGGCTCCATGGAACCTCCCTAATCAAGCCTACGAAGAAGAAGGGCTGGTTCAAAAGGCAGGTGGAAAAGTTACAGGAAAAGGCAGGGGCCAAGCCGCTGAAATAGAATTCCCCCATTCCACCGGACAGCCGCTGAAAGGGAAGGCCTCTTCCTTCCGTCATCCGGCGGCACATTTCCCAGAATGAACGAAAACGGCTTCTCCCATCCTCATCGGACCGGGCAGAAGCCGTTTCTTTATTCGTTTCCTTCCATTTGCGTAAGATTTATCCCTGCCCGCCAAAAGTTCTCATCACCCGCGGGCCAAAACAGATCCCCTGCTTTTGCACGGGCTCTATGCGCGGCCTTCGTTTTCCGTCTGCCGCCTCATACGTTTTCCCCTGTTCCGAAGAAAAGATAGGTACCTGGCCTCACTTCCTGCTGCCTTCCTTCAATCACGATCTTTGCCGGGGAAGGAGTCGCGATCTCATAGCGGATCTTCTTTTCTCCGTTCTCCTCTATCCATTCCCAGCGGGAACGCACAAGGCCGTGTCTGGTCTCAATTGACCCTTCCAGCCACTCTAAGCGCGCATCCGGCCGGGGCTCGATATGTATCCTGGCAAATCCGGGCGCATCTTCCACGGGTTTGATTCCCGCCGCCACCTCGTACACCCAGTCCGCCACCGCACCGTAGGCGTAATGGTTGAAGGAATTCATATCCGTGCTCCAGAAATCGCCGTTTTCCATGATGCCATCCCAGTGCTCCCACACCGTCGTTGCCCCCTTCGTCACCGGGTACAGCCAGGAAGGATATTCCTTCCGAAGGAGAAGGGTATAGGCCAGCTTGGTGTGCCCGTAGGAGCTCAGCACATGGAGCAGGTAGGGGGTTCCCACAAAGCCCGTCTGAAGCTTACTGCCGCAGGAAACCACCATTTCAGCCAGATCATCCGCCGTCTTCTGTGCATCTTGCGCCAAACCGAAATGCACCGCAAGCACGTGTTCGGTCTGGGTACGGTAATCCGGAAAGGTCTTCTGGAACTTATCCACGATATTGCCGTACAGTTCCTCATATTCGCCCACGTCCTCTCCCAGCGCCTTCCCTGCCCGGATCACCAAATCCGTAGAATGGGCATAGAAAGCCGACGCGATGAAATCCGCACGGGAAGAACCCTTGTAACTTCCCACCGGAGCGTCCAGGCCCAGCCAGTCTTCATAGTGGGTTCCGCCCGTCCACAGGAAGGGATCCTGCGTGGATGCGGTAATGAAGCCCACATATTTCTTCATACAGTCAAACTGCTGCCGCAGGATTGCCGCATTCCCATAAGTAAGGTAGACCTGCCAGGGACAGATTGTAGCTGCATCGTCCCATGCTGCGCTGCCGCTTCCTACGGACATTGCCGGAATCACATGGGGGATGGAACCATCCGGCAGCTGATGCGCAGCCATATCCGCCAACCATTTGGTGAAAAACCGTTCCACATCATAATTGTAGCTGGCAGTCTTAATAAAAGCCTGGGCGTCCCCTGTCCAACCCAGCCGTTCGTCCCTTTGCGGGCAGTCCGTGGGCACGTCCAAAAAGTTACCCTTCTGCCCCCAGACAATATTGGAA
Organism: uncultured Lachnospiraceae bacterium; assembly: GCA_947650005.1. Lineage (GTDB taxonomy): Bacteria > Bacillota > Clostridia > Lachnospirales > Lachnospiraceae > Eisenbergiella. Next base: position 48,140 of record CANSTU010000015.1, on the reverse strand, counting down.
AACAGACGGTTCAAAAGGGCGTCGGAGCTTCTCAGATAACCGGTACGCTTCATATCAGAATGCACCGCAATGGCCGTAAACTGCTCCGCCGCAGGCGTTCCGGGAAAACGGTCCAGACGGATATAGCGGAATCCGAAGAAGGTCATCAATGGTTTATAGGTCTGGCGTCCCTCCCGGCAGGTATAGATGATCTTTGCCTTGGCCGAACGGTAGTTGGCATTGTAGAAATTCCCTTCCTTATCCAACACCTCTCCGTGGGAAATCTCTACCGTCTCACCTTCCCTGGCATCCACCGTGAAGCTCACATACCCGGTCACTTCCTGCCCGAAATCCACCACCGTCTCTCCTGCCGGCGTGGTGAACACGCGCACCGCTGCCACATATTCCTGCTCCCTGATCTCCTCGCCCTGCTGGGGGATCAGCGTCCCTCCAGTATAGGCAAAACAGACGGCAGGCTGGAATTCCCCGGGCTCGAATCCAGCGTCATAGGTTTCCCCGTCGTAGATTTCGCTGAAGCGGATCCGGCTCTCCCCTGCCATCCAGTTTTCATCTGTGTAAATAACCGCTTCGCTTCCATCCTCATAGACGATCTGTAGCTGGGCGATCAGTCCCACAGGCTCTGCCTTGCGTTCCGCTCTTTCTTCCTCATTGCACCAACCGGGCATGGGGCTGCGATACCACCCTTTTCCCACCGTGATCTCCAGACGGTTTGTCTGTCCCAAAAATCCGGTTACATCGTATGTCTGATACTGCAGCCTCGTTTCATATGCCGTCCACCCCGGCGCCAGGATGAAATCTCCCACCCTTTCCCCGTTCAGCTTCGCTTCATAGACTCCCATCGCCGTAACGGCCAGCTGCGCCTTTTTGATTCCTTTTTCCGTCTGAAACTCCCGCACAAAGACCGGACATACCTCTTCCATATCCTGTGAAGGCCGAATCCATTTTCCCACCCATTCCATATCCTACTCCCTTCCGCCGCCATCAGGCGGCCTGTCATCCTTAGCCAAAACCTTACTCCTTCCAGATAGCCTGAAAGAGCAACGGCATACGCCTTTCGAACCTGGCTCCTTGCCATCTCAAGCGGAACTCTCTGTCAGGAAGCCTGCCTTCCCTCCGCGCCGGGCCGGATTCGGATCCGGATCCGGCAGTCCGTCAGATATTCGTAGTTCAGCTCCAGGGCATATTCCACGCTCAATGTAATCTCCTCTTCTCCCTCCTCCCAATTTACGCTGTTTGTGTCCAACCCCACGAGAATGCTTCCGTAGGGCGTGAGATAATTGGTAACATTTTTTTTCTTTTCTTCAAAAACCATATAGACGTTCACCAGGCCGCGTCTGGTTAAACTCATTTCATGTTCCTTGAATTTGATCACGTTATGGATCGGCTCGTCAAACCCCTCCATCAGTTCGTCATACATCACATAATGGGTATCGTTTTTCTTATAATACTGTCCCCACTGAATTGTCTCGATCTCCTCACTGCCTGGGCCCTGCTCGAACTGGAGCCCGCGGATGGAGAGCATGACCTCTTTTGTCATAGCCGCTTTCCTTTCTGTCAGTATTCTTCTATCGGTATGGACTTCGCCGTCAGGACGCCATATTTGATGATAGAGTTGGCAAAACGCTTGAATTTATCGGCAGAATCGCTGACATAAAAACGGTAGCGGTTCTCTCCCAACGCCGGCGGCTTCCCACAAAGCAAATCCTGTTTTTCCAGAAGACGTCTCAATTCCACAGCCGTTTCATAGGCAGGATTCACGAGCGTCACGTCCTCTCCCATGATCCTCCTGATCGTGGAACGGATCAGAGGATAGTGGGTACAGCCCATAATCAGCGTATCGATCCCAATATCGATCAGTTCCGATAAATATCTGGAAGCGATCTCGTCCGTTACCGGATCCTCCAACAGCCCCTCTTCCACTAAAGGCACGAACAGGGGGCATGCTTTTCCCGTTACCTGTATCGCCTGATTGATTCTATGTATAAAATCCGGATAAATGCCGCTTCCTATGGTCCCTTGCGTGCCGATCACTCCGACTCTTCCGTTCCGGGTGGCATTGGCCGCTACCCTGGCTCCCGGCCGGATTACTCCGATCATGGGAAGATCCGTTTCCTCCTCCAACACATCCAGCGCAAAGGCGCTGGCCGTATTGCAGGCCACCACAATGGCTTTCACCTGCTTCGTCTGTAGGAACCGAACAATCTGCCTGGAATAACGCACTACGGTATCCCGGGACTTGCTCCCATAGGGCACCCGGGCCGTATCCCCAAAATAGACGATTTTTTCATTAGGGATCTGGCGCATAATCTCACGCGCCACCGTAAGCCCGCCCACGCCTGAATCAAATACGCCCACCGGTCTGGCCTGAAATTCTTGTCTGTCTGATGCCATGATTCCTCTCATTCTGCCGCCAGTCTCGCGGCGACGCCTGACGCAGTCCCATAAACCAATAAATCCTGGAGAGCATCCATAGCAGAACGCAGCGATCTTTCAGGAGCGCTCCCCCAAAGCGCCTGCGATTTCCTGGAGAATTTCTCTATAGGCTTCCTTCTTCTGCGCGATACCAGAATACCCAGCGCCCTCCAACAAGCCAAATCTTATTTCTACTTCCCCGTCAGACGCCTCCAGGATCCCGTAATAATCTTCCTTTATTTGACCCGGCAGCGTCATCCCTTCCCCTGCCTTTGGATCATTTCTCCGATAGGAATCCCCTGTCAGGGAAAACTCCGGATAAAAGACATTCCAAAAACAACACACAAGAAGCAATGCCGCAGCCAGTTCTTTCCATCTTCCTCTATTTAACATATCGTCACTTTCCTCCATTTTCTTTGATAAGGAAAGTATTGACGATTCTTTCAGTCTTTAATCGGTCCGTTGTCCGTTTTTTTCTGCTGTATCTGATTCAGGATGGACTGTTCCTGGTTATAAATATGCATCCGAATAGCCTTGGCTCCCGCTTCCTGATCCCGAGTGCTGATGCAGCGATAGATTTCCTCATGTTCCTCTATCAGCCTTCCGTGTCGGCTCGCATCCTTAATGTACTCCAGCCTATAGCGGTAAATCTGCTGGGATAAGTTCCCCACCATCTGGATTAGTTTATCGTTCCTGCTGGCCTGCACGATCCTGTCATGGAGCGCCACATCCGCCTTTGCGATCTGCACCGGATCCTCCGTCTTTGTCGCCTCTCGGAACCGGTCACAAGCCATCCGCAGTTCTCTGATCTCCTCCTGCGTGATGCGCCCGCAAGCCAACTCCATGGCCAACGCATCCAAAGCCCTGCGCACCTCCAACACATCCTTTAATCCCTTTTCGGATATTTGGGCCACCTGCGCACCGCGCCGCGGCACCATGGTAACCAAACCTTCCAATTCCAGCATGCGGATCGCTTCCCTGATCGGCGTACGGCTCACCCCAAGCCTGTCCGCCAGATGAATTTCCATCAGCCGTTCCCCAGGCTTCATTTCCCCTTTCAGGATTTCGCCCCGAAGGGTGTTGAACACCACATCCCGAAGCGGGAGATAATCGTTTGCGTTGTCCTGCCTATTCTCTGCCGTTTTCATTTATACCCGAAGATTCCTTTCCCTAACTCCCATCTTTCCTCCGGTTTTCATGCATGTCCGATCCGCAAAGGAAGTCAGGCAGCTTTCCTTTACCAAACCGGATTTCCGCAGTTCTTCGTGTACCCAAGCGGCTTTTTCCCCGTCGTCATACAACGCGAACACCGTGGGGCCGCTTCCGCTCATCAGGGCTCCCAAAGCCCCCCGCGACGTCAGAAATTCCTTAATCCGTGCAATGATGGGATACTTTTTCACTGTAACACTTTCCAGCACATTTTCCAGCCGCTCTGCCACTCCGCACAGATCCTGCCTTCGGATGCACTCCAACATTCCATCGATATCCGGATGCCTCTCCAGACCGCCCAGATCCAGGTTCCGATACACAAAGGCCGTGGAAACATGGATGGGAGGTTTGGCCACGATCACCGTACAGGCCGGGGCCGCCGGAAGAGGCGTAAGAATTTCTCCAATCCCCTCGGACAGCGCGGTCCCTCCTGTAATGCAATAAGGCACGTCCGCGCCGATTGCCACAGCCCGCTTGCGCAGATCATCGTCTGACAGGCCCAGGCGGAACAGTTCGTTCATCGCCACGAAAACAGCCGCCGCATCCGTGCTTCCCCCCGCCATGCCTGCCGCCACCGGAATCCTTTTTGTCAAGTTTACGTCCAGCCCCTCCCGGATCCCAAACTCTTCTTTTAGAAGCTTCGCAGCCCGGATGATCAAGTTGTTTTGATCCGTGGGCAAAAAATCCAGGTTTGTCGCAAGACGCAGTTCATCTTCCTTCAGACGCTGAAAAGACAGTTCATCGCATAAATCCACCGTCTGCATAATCATCCGCACTTCATGATATCCGTCTTCCCTGCGCCTTATCACATCCAGCCCGAGGTTGATCTTCGCCATCGCTTTGAGCGTGATACGGTCCATTGCAATCCCTCCGTCGTGGCCGGAGCCGCAGGCGGCATCCGGCGGAAAATTGTATACACTAATTGCCCTTGATTATATACAATTTCCCGCCTTCCGTCAATATTGATCCCTGCAGCTGACAGGGCAACCGTATTGAAACCACTGCTTCACGTATACCGGCGGAATTCCGCCCGGTTACGGGAAGAGGCGATTTCAATGAAGTCGTCCCGGGGCCAACCAACGTTCTCTACGCCATCCCTTTCACGATCAACAGTTTATCCCCCGGACGGATCTCATCGCCCGCCATTTCATTAATCTCCCGGATCTGGGATACCGGAACGTAATATCGCTTCCCTATATTCCACAGGCTGTCGCCTTCCCTGGCGATATAGGCCACGATGCCGGGCAGGCCGCTCACTTTCTGGGGATCCAGTTCAGCCACCTTCACATCCCTGATCATGGGTTCCTCATAGTGCTGGAATACAATGCCGCTGAAAGTGATCGTCACCTTCACGTCCAATTCCGACCCGTCCAGCATCGTGACGGACAGTTCGCAGGGCGTCGTCTCCAGCCTATAGGTACCGTCCTGGGTGATCCCTGGGATTTCCAATACATAGCTAAACGGAATCGTCCCCGAGATACTGTCATAGGGAACCTCTCCGTCTCCTGTCCCATACAGGCTCTTCACCAACGCGGCCCCCGTAATCCGCAGCCCCTCGTCCACGATCCGTACCTCTGCAAGCTGGATCTGGCATTCGCTGTGGCAGATCTGCTGAATCGCCGGAAGGCCGTCGGCTACCTTGAAATGGCCGTTTATCTTGGTCTTTCCAGTGTTCTTCATCAAAAGCTGCTTCAGGCTTCCCATTCCCGCCACAGCTTCTACTTCCTTTGTCACACCGTACACATCCGAAAGGATCTCGGTCTGTTCCTCTTCATAGATCTTCATATCCAGATCCAGCACCACTTCCAGGCTGATGATCCGTTCCTCTCCGTCGCTGTCCGGTTTGACCTCCACTTCTTTATGGCCAATTGCGCAAACAATATCGTCCACCATACGTTCTTTCAGCCCCTGGCAATCCAGGACGCCGCTGAAGGGCAAAGAGGTTTCATACCATGCCACAGGCCTGTTTTCCCCTTCCCCTTCATACATGAAGAACAGCCGTACTTGACCCTGAACGGATATCCTTCCCTCCGCCGTCCGAAATTCCGTATCCTCCAGCCGTACTTCCTGCCAGAAAATCTCAAAAATATTCGGATAGCCTCCGGGCAGCTCTATTTCTTCCCGAATCCGGAAAATATCTTTTTTCTGAATGGCCAGCCCTGCCAAGTCGATCGTTTTTTTGCAGAATTCCACCGGTTCATCGCTGTGCAGTTCCACCGCCGCCTCTTCTTCATACAGTTCTTCCACATAGAGTTCCAAGGCGGCAAGCGCCTGTACGCTGAGTTTCCTGGAATTTATCATCCCCACATTCAGGTCTTCCAATTCCTTTCGGATACAGACTCCGTCGGTGGGGACCACACCCTCCATATAGATCTGCTCGTCAAAGGGAAGGCTCCCCTCCATGCTGGCAGGCCTGCGCACGTCCTCGTCCGACAGATACAGGACCCGGAACTCCAATTTTCCTTTCACATATACATGATCAGCCACCGCGCGCAGCTCGTCGATCACGATTTCTCCCTGTTCCTCAATCAGCTGGTACACATCCGGCCTGGAATCCGTAATATTGATGTCATCCTCCAGCGTGATCTGTGTTGCGGCCTTACATTTCATGCGGTCGATATGTATATTCTTTTTAATCAATTCCATAAAAAGACCTCCATGCGCCTACTTTGTACAATGTATTCGCACGAAGGCTCTTTTATTACAGGAAGACATTCGGGCCATGGCAACCGCATTCCGCCGCAGCTGCCGCTCCGCCAGGTCCTTGCCCGAAGAGAAGCGGCCCGGGATGGGCAAAGCGGCCACGGTGGCCTCTGTTCCCGCGCGCATTTCGCGCCATGTAGATGAGACCTGCTTCCCTGGAGGGCCTTTGCCCGACAGGAAAGCGTCCAGGGCTCATCGGAATGTCCGGCGCGATGGTGCGCAGGAACAGAGGCCACCGTGGCCGCTTTGCCCATCCCGGGCCGCTTCTCTTCGGGCAAGGACCTGGCGGAGCGGCAGCTGCGGCGGAATGCGGTTGCCATGGCGTTCAGGCTTAGTTCACACAGCCCACCAGTTCCTTAATATCCATTACATGCTCTTGGCGCATGAAGTCCTCGATTCCCGTAATGATCTCCTGCGTGGCATAGGGATTGATGAAATTCGCCGCGCCCACCGCCACGGCGGAAGCCCCTGCCATGAGAAATTCCAAGGCGTCCTCCGCGTTCTGTATCCCTCCCATGCCGATAATAGGAATTTTCACCGCCTGGGCGCACTGGTATACCATGCGTACCGCCACGGGTTTGATCGCAGGCCCGGACATGCCTCCGGTCTTATTGGCCAGCAGGAAGCTCCTGCGCCGGATATCGATTTTCATCCCCGTTATGGTGTTGATCATGGAAATGGCATCCGCCCCGGCCGCCTCCGCTGCCTTGGCCATCTGCGCGATGTCCGTCACATTGGGGCTCAGCTTCATGATCACAGGCTGTGCGGCTTTCTTTTTGACGGCGGCGGTGATCTCATACAGGCTGTCCGCATTCTGCCCGAAGGCGATCGCCCCTTCCTTCACATTGGGGCAGGATACATTGATCTCCAACATGTCCACCGGCTCCCCGGACAACCTTTCTACCACTTCCAGATAATCTTCTATCGTTTTTCCGCATACATTTACGATGACCCTGGTATCGTATTGTTTCAAAAAGGGCACATCCCTTTCCACAAACACATCAATCCCCGGGTTCTGCAAGCCGATGGCGTTGAGCATACCGCCATATACTTCCGCCACCCTGGGGGTAGGATTTCCCGGCCAGGGTACATTCGCCACGCCTTTGGTCACCACGGCTCCGAGCCGGTTCAGATCCACAAACTCGCTGTATTCCATTCCGGAACCAAAGGTGCCTGATGCTGTCATCACCGGATTCTTCAGCTCCACTCCTGCGATTGTCACCTTCGTATTCATCAGATATCCACCTCCTGTGCCTCAAACACCGGGCCGTCCGTACAGATGCGGGCGGAATGCACATGGGAATGGGCATCCACATCCTTTGTCCGGCATACACAGCCTAGGCAGGCCCCCACGCCGCAGGCCATCCGTTCCTCCAGGGAAATATAAGCCCGGATCCCTTCCCGAGCGGCAAAACCTTTTACCGCGCGCAGCATGGGCATGGGGCCGCATGCGAAAATTACATCCCCATCCAATCCATTTTCCCAGACGGCATCCAGCACGTTCCCTCTGCTTCCCACGCTCCCATCCTCCGTGGCCAGGATCACATCCCCGTACTTTTCCAGATCATTCCTAAGAAAACAATCTCCGTCCCTGTATCCCAAAACGATCTTTTTGGGCCCGGCAACGCGCTTTGCCAGCTCTAAGATGGGCGGGATCCCGATTCCTCCCCCCATCAGAAGCGCAGTCTGCCCCTCTCTTACGTCCTTCCAAGGGAAGCCGTTTCCAAGGACGCCCAGAATCCATATCTTCTCTCCCTCTTTCCAGTTGGAAAATTCGGCTGTTCCTGCGCCGGCTACCCTATATACGATACGTAGAGTCTCCCGCCGTCCGTCCGCTTCACAGATGCTGATGGGACGGGGGAGCAACATACTCTTGTCCTTCGGATAAACCGCAATAAACTGTCCCGGCTCAGCTTCCTTTGCCAGGGCAGTCTCCAACGTACAATCATAGATCCCGGGAGCCAGCAGGCGCTGGCAAAGTATTGTTGCCATCTCTTTCCTTTTGTGTGCCATATCCATTCCTCTCCTCATGTATGTCCCAGGCATTGCCAGCAAAGCCATTTCCCATCGCTTCCTCACCTCACGATGCTGCGATCCATCCCGTTGGCCGCAGGAATCAAATACCCCGTTGCAGACAACGGGATATCAAGCCTGCCGTGCTGCCAAGCAGCGGGACATTTCACCCACGCGGCGATCACTTATCCCGTTATCCCCGGGAATAAACGATTCGCCCGTTGCAGATGGTCATATATATTTTTCCTTTCATTGTCTTTCCCAGGAACGGGGTGTTGGAGGATTTGGAATGGAAATATTCCGCTTTCCATATTTCCTCCGGGTCAAAGAGCACCAGATCCGCAGGGCCTCCCTCCGCCACATATCCCGCATCCAGCCCATACAGTCGGGCAGGTGCGAGTGACATGCGTTCCACCAGCTGGGAAAGGGTCAGCACCCCTGTGTCCACCAGTTTCATAATTCCGAGGGACAAGGAGGTCTCCAGCCCGATGATCCCGCTGGGGGCCTCGGTAATCCCTTTCTTTTTCTCCTCCGCGCTGTGAGGCGCATGATCCGTGGCGATAAGATCAATGGTCTGATCCCGAAGCCCCTCCAGAATGGCCTGCCTATCCCCCTCAGTGCGCAGGGGCGGATTCATCTTGGCAAGCGTGCCATATTGGATGGCTGCCTCCTGCGTCAGGGAAAAATGATGGGGCGTAGCCTCCGCATGGATATCCGCGCCCTGCCGCTTCGCAGCGCGCACCAGCTCCACCCCTTCCCGGGTGCTGATGTGCTGGATCACTACGCGGGCCCCGGTTTCCACCGCCAGGCGTACGTCCCTGGCCACCAGGACGATTTCCGCCTGTCTGTCGGAACCGCCAATCCCAAAATGCGCGCTGGCCGCCCCCCTGTTAATCCCGTTATTTTCAATGAACGCCGGATTCTCCTCGTGAAAGCTGATGGGCACGCGAAGGGCCGCCGCCTTCTCCATGGCCGCCCTGACGGTCTCCTCCGCAAGGATCGGGATGCCGTCATCCGTAAAGCCTGCCGCGCCTGCCGCCACCAGCGCATCCATATCCGTCAGCGTTTCTCCCTTCATCCCAAGGGTCACATTGGCACAGCTCGCCACATGGATCGGGGTCTTCGCCCCCTTTTCCAACACATAGCGCAGGGTTTCCACCCGATCCACGCAGGGCCTCGTATTCGCCATGAGCACAACCGTAGTCACGCCTCCGGCCGCCGCGGAGGCAGCGCCGGTGTCCATGTCTTCCTTATAAGTAAAACCCGGGTCGCGAAAATGCACATGGGTATCCACCAGGCCCGGCGCAGCAACTAACCCGCTGCCGTCTATAATACGGATCCCTTCCGTCCCGCCATCCAAAGCCGCTTCCTCCCCTCCGAAGCAACGGGAGCCTTGCATCAAGCGCGCGATCTTCCCATCCCGTATTAGAATGTCCTTTATGGCGTCCGTATCCGATGCGGGATCCACCAGGCGTACGCCCCTAATCAGAAGCATCTTTTCCATTCCTATACCCTCTGCGTATTGCAAGCGGAGCTTGCGATACTGTCACCCATAGAAAGTTTGGAAGTAAACTTCCAAACTTAACCCTCTGCATATCGCAGGCCATGCCTGAGATACTGCTGCTAATAAAGTTTTCCCCAAGCGCTCAGGCTGCGCGAAAGCGTGTCCCCGACGGCTCCTCACATGCCGTCAGTCAAATACCACTGTTTTGTCCCTAAACTCCACTTTTAACACAATATATGGGTAGGACGGGCTGTTCCCTGGCGTACTGCCCGCCTTGGGGCCCAGCAGGTTCGTGTTCACATAGACCGCATTGTCCGTCTCGTATAATTCGTTCACCGTCACGCTGTATCCGCCGCTTTCCTGCCGCCCGTATCCCATACAAATATAAAGATATCCTTCGTCCGCATAGGTGAGCTTAAATCCGTTGTCTTTTTTAGATTCCACGATTTCTTTCAATTCATCCGGAAGCCGGTCCTCGCTCACCACAGTGAACTCCAGTTTTTCCTTCGTATCATCCGACGCCGTACCCGCAGAACATCCCATGAAGAGGAGCGCCGTCAGGCTGACCGCCGCGAAACAGGCCGCCACAAAACAGGATTTTTCCGTCAAAAAGGATTTTCCCGTGAAAAAGAGTCCTTTCATGCAATGCATTCTCATTTCACATTCCATTCGCCTTTTTTACTAATCTATTGACGTATAGCCTGTCCTATGACCGTATTCTTGATCGCCGCCTATTGCACCATCCCGTCTACCACTCTGCGGGCCACATCCGGTTTGTTGGTGATCACCGCATCGATTCCATTCTCCACAAGGGAGCGTATCTGCGTTTCCTCGTCCACTGTCCAGACATGGAGAAGAAGATTATTCTTTCTGCAATCCTCCAAGTATCTTTCATACTGCAAATCATATAGAGCGGGATGCAGGGCGTCCGCTCCCAGCCGCGCCGCATAGCTGGGTACATCGATGAAGCCTTCCGAATACAAAAGCCCCACTCTGCTTTTGGGGTCCAGCTTCTTCATCTTCATCGCGCTGTAATGGTTGAAAGAAGAATAAATAATCCGCCCCTCCATTCCCATCGCTCGCTCCAGCTCATAGAGCTTTTCTTCGATTCCAGGGTAGAAAAGGATCCCTGTTTTGATCTCCACATTGATTTCCAGCCCGGTAGGCTTTAAGAGTCCATAGACTTCCTCAAGCGTAGGGATCCTAACTGACTCATATTCCGGATGGGTTTTATGAAAGGTAAACCGTTTCAATTCCTCCAGAGTATAGTCCTTTATATAACCGATCCCATCGCTCACCCGTTCCAATGTCTCGTCGTGGGCAACCACCAGCTTGCCGTCTTTGCTCAGATGTACGTCCAGTTCCACCCCGTCCGCCTTCTGTTCCACCGCCAGGCTGAAGGCCTCCAGCGTATTTTCCGGCGCATATGCGCTCGCTCCTCTGTGAGCCCATACCTTCGTCTTCATTTCTTCCTCCCATTCCGCCGCCTTTGGCGGCCTTATGCACACAATCGTGAAATCGAGGTCTCATGCAACCTTTTATCTGCCCGCCGCAGCAGGTATCTTTATAGGTTCATCAAATCCGAGATTCCTATTGGAATCAATCATAGGATATCACATTTTCTCTCCGATACAATACCCGGATTGATTTTTTCTATTCCGGAAAAGTTTTGTTCCCTCCCCCCTTCCCCGGCGTTGTCCGCTGCCTACCGCCCAGCTCTTACCAAGCCGCAGCGCAGCCGTCCGCGCGGGGTTCCGTCCCCGCCTCCAGGCAGCCGTCCTGCCTTCTTCGGATGATCTGCCCCCGTCCAAAACCGGAGGGTTCGTCCACGACCGTAATCTCATGTCCTCTGTTCTGCATGGCTTCCACCAGTCCGGACGGCTGTGAGCCCTCCATCTCCACCTTTTTCCCGCCGATCCACTGCCATCTAGGCTCATCCAGGGCTGCCTGCGGATTCATGTGTCTGTCCAGCATATTCACGAGTACCTGCACGTGTCCCTGGGGCTGCATGAACGCTCCCATTACGCCAAAGGGGCCCACTGCCCTTCCGTTTTGGGTGAGGAAGCCGGGAATAATGGTATGGTATGGGCGTTTCCCGGGCGCCAGTTCATTGGCCGCGCCTTTCTCCAACGAAAAATTCGCTCCCCGATCGTGCAGGGCGATGCCCGTATCCGGAATCACGATGCCGGAGCCAAAGCCGCAATAATTGCTTTGGATATAGGAAACCATATTCCCTTCCCCATCGGCGGTACACAAATAGACCGTACCTTTGCAGGAGGGATCCCCATGAAGCGGTTCAAGAGCCTCCCGCCCTATGAGCTCTGCGCGGCTCCTACCGTATTCCTCATTCAGGAGCGCATCTGTTGGAACCTCCGCGCAGGCCGGATCCGCTATGTAATGCTTTCCGTCCGCAAAGGCCAGTTTCACCGCTTCCATCTCCAGATGCATCCGTTCTTCCTCGTCCAATCCTTCCAGATTGAACTGCTTAAGGATGTTCAACGCCATCAATGCAACGATTCCATGACCGTTAGGCGGGATTTCCCACACATCGTACCCTCTGTAGGATACGCTCACCGGCTCCACCCATTTCGGACGAAAAGCTGCCAAATCTGATTTTCTTAAAAACCCGCCGGTTTTCACCGCATGGTCATGGATCACGTCAGCCAGCCGGCCTCTATAAAAGCTTTCACATCCCGTCTGCGCCAATTCCTGCAGTGTGGCCCCATGAAACGGGGAATTCCACAGCTCCCCTTCTCTGGGCGCACGTCCCTTGGGGGCAAAGATCCGGAACCATTCCGCGAACAGATCGTCCTGCCCATACTTCTCCCGATACTCCGCATCGCTTTTCTGCCACGCGCGGGCCACCACGGGGGATACGGGAAATCCTTCCAGGGCGTATTGAACAGCCGCTTCAAAAAGATTTTCAAAGGGCAGCCTCCCAAACCGTTCCGACAGGGCCTTCCAGGCCGAGGGCGCTCCGGGCACCGTAACTGGAATCCATCCTTCCTCGGGTATCTTCTCATAACCTGCAGCGCGGACCGCTGCCGCATCGATTGATGCCGGAGCCGGGCCGCTGGCATTTAAGCCGTGCAGCTTCCCTTCCGTCCAGACCAAAGCAAAGGCATCCCCGCCGATCCCGTTTGAAACCGGTTCCGTCACCGTTAAGCAGATTGCGGTCGCCACGGCCGCATCCACCGCATTTCCTCCCCGTTTCAGAATATCCAGCCCTGCCTGTGCCGCCAGGTTCTGGGATGTACATACCATCCCCTTTCTTCCATAGACGCTCCGCCCGCCTATGGAAGGATTCCTTTTTGCTCCGTCCATTTATTGTATGCTCCTTCCTGCCGCGTCCATCGCGCTTCCCTGATTTTCTTTTTATCATAACACATCGGAATCGAGTTGCCCATACCTTAGGAAGTCTACCTTATGCCAAACACATGGATGGCTTTGCATTTCCATCTGCCCGCTCATTTTTGTCCGAATAGAGGCCTCTCATTGTGCACTATTCCAACCCCATCCTCCTCGCGCCATTCCCAGCGCAGATTTTAATTGATAACCCCCACCGTTTCTGTTATGATTGTTAGGGGAAATACGCCCTGGCGGCGGCGTCAGCCAATCGAATTGGGGCAAAAGGAAAGGGGAAAGGACCATGAGAAGAACGTTTTTACTCCTATTGCTGATTTCGTGTATGACGGCTGCCTGTGCATCCCAAAGAGGCGATATACAAACGCTGACAGCAAAGAAGGCGGAAAGAAATGCCGTACTCGCCGAATCCCTGCCACAATCCCCCGTTCTCCCATTGCCGGATGCGGAAGAAGAGCAGAATACAGAAGCACTATTTTCCGCATTTGGACTACCGGTTTTACTGCCGGAAAACCCCTCTTGGATCCAGGATGTTACATATGGCCAGGCAGGGGATAGCGGGCTAGAAATCTCTTATCATGACGCTATTTCAGATATGGACTGCACCTTATCGGCAGTCAGGGACGCGGAACTAGATTTGGATAACGGCACATATGATGAGTCGTTGGACGAGACCTGGACAGGCAATACCGCTTCCGGACAATGGGTATCCGTCAAAGTACGGCATCCTGCCGACAAAAAAACGGTACTCGCCGTCTGGGAATACGGGAATTATCGATTTGCGATCCAGGGAAATGTTCCGGATCACGCAGCAGATACGAATACCGTTCCTAAAACTGCCCTCTTTGTCATAAGTAATTTAGAATAACGCGAAATGGTATCCCTATTTTTTCATGATGTGCTGCCCAAAGGCGCCATCTTCTTGCAGAGCATGTGCCCGCGGCATCGCGTACGATTGTGCGCTGCGATTCACAAAAATACGGAAAGGAAGAGGTATTCATATGATCCGTCTGATTGCCATAGCCGTTTTTGTCGTTCTTTTTCTCATTTTCAGCATTCCTCTGCTCATCGTGGAATGGATCATCGGTAAATTCCGTATGGATATCAAGGATCGCTCTTCCTTGGCCATCGTCAACTGGGCGTTCCGGTGGTGCCTGCGCTTCTCCGGCGTAAAGATCACTTATATCGGAGAAGAACGCGTGCCAAAGGATCGGGCCGTTCTCTATATCGGAAACCATCGCAGTTATTTTGACATTCTCATGACCTATGTACGCGTACCGCGTCCCACGGGCTATATTGCAAAGGTCGAAATGGAGAAAATCCCTCTCCTGAGCAATTGGATGCGCAATCTCCACTGTCTTTTCCTTGACCGCAATGATCTGAAGCAGGGCGCAAAGATCATTCTCACCGCCGTGGAAAAGGTGAAGTCTGGAATTTCCATCTGCATCTTTCCTGAGGGTACCCGCAATCGAGTGCCGGATACTTTCCTGCCCTTCCATGCTGGGAGCTTCAAGATCGCAGAGAAGTCCAACTGCCCCATCGTCCCCATTGCCATCAATAACGCCGGGGACATCTTTGAGGATCATCTTCCCAGGATTAAAAAGACCCACGTGATCATTGAATACGGCCATCCTATTGATCCTTGCGGGCTCTCCCGGGAAGAAAAAAAGAAGCTGGCAGACATGACCCTGGCACGGATTCAGGAGATGTACTTTAAGAATAAAGAATCCTAATGGCGTAGGATGCTGGAAATACACGTCAGAATGCCTGCAATAGCTAAAAAAAGATAGACAAAAGGCTGAAAATGTTTGCTGTCGATTCTGCGGACCACCCGGTTCCCCGCCGCAATACCGATAAATTGTCCCGATACTCCCGGAAGGACGAGCCAAAGCGTGCTAATTTCCAGGATCCCTCCGGTGATTCTGTTAAAGCTATTGATCAGGTTGGTCACCCAGAAAAAACATTGGATCGTCCCCAGGTAGGCCAGCTTATCGCCGCCTAGCAGGGCGATGAAATAGATCGTCATCGGCGGCCCGCCGATTCCAAACAGACCATCCGCCGCGCCGGACAGCGTGGAACAGACGGCAGCAGCCTTCCAGTTAGGCCGGATCCGGATCCTCTGGTTCATGAACGCCAAATAGACAGCGATCAGCGCCATGAACACTCCCAGCCAGATATGAATGCCGGAAAGGTCGATTTTGGGTATCAGCCGGACGATTATCGTATTGGCGATCAGATAAATTGCCGCCGGATAGAGCGCCTGTTTCCATTGTACATGTTTCCGATAACGCCAAGCCAGCGCGCTCAGCAGAAAAATCAAAATGAGGCTGGACAGGCTGGATGCCTGCATGATCGGCAAATATAAAGGAAAAAACACCATCACAAAGATTCCGAATCCAAACCCCGTCGTTGCCTGGATAAATCCGCCGCCAATACAAATCAAAAAGGTATAGAACACAAAAGGCCATTCCATCTGCATAAATTCCTCCCGGTTACAGCCCTAGGGCGCTACGCATATAGATCCGGGAAAGCCGGGCCGATTCAAAACGGTTGATTCTCTCACATCCGGCAGGCAGTCCCGCACAGACGATTCCCTCAAACCCAATCCCATCCAAGGCGTCAAAAAACGCTGAAAAGTTTAAGACTCCGTGCCCCAACGGCACCCAGCTAAGTCCACGTCCGCGCCACGCCAGCGTTGGATCCAGATCCTTGATGTGGACGTACGCCACCCGGTCCGCATAGTCCTGGACCAGCGATACGGCATCGATTCCCGCCGCAGCCGCATGACCGTTATCCACACAGAATCCCACTAGCTGGGGATCCGTTAATTCTGCAAACAGATCGATTTCAGGCCTCCTGCACACAGGGGTATAGGAGTGATGGTTATGCAGAAGCGCTATTCCCTGGCTCTTCGCATATTCTCCCAGCCTGTTACACAGTTCGGCTTCGCGTTTGACTTCCTCCCAGTCCGGCGGCGAGTCCAGGTCCTGATCTTTAGGCCAATTTGGGCTCGAACAGATCAGCCATTTCCCGCCGATCTGCGCCACGTAATCGATATCCCTCTTTAGTGTTTCCTCTTCCGCTTCCAAATTGGTATAAAGCGCAGAGATGGAAATCCCGTATTCTTCGCAAACCTTTCGCACCTGCTCCGGCGTTAGATGATCCCTCAGAAAGGTAAAATTCTCCAGATAATCATATCCCAGGTAGGCCAGCTCCTTCACGCATTCTTCAAACCGCACCCGAAACTGTGCGCCATCTGCGGTCCATTTATGTAGCCACATCCATCCGGTATAAGCCGATTTTATTTTCATATTTCCTCTCATTCCGCCGCGCAAGCGGCATTTTAATCAGCAGGAACTTTGGGACGCGCAGCGTCACAAAGTCCGAGATTGAAAATGTCAATTTTCAATCTTCCCTCCCGTCTGCGCGCTGAAGCGCGCACATTTTCTTCCTATGCCTTTACGCCGCCGCTCGTTAATCCGCTGATGAATTTTTTCTGATTAAAGAGGAACAGGATCACAATCGGCAGGATGGACAACACGGCGCCGGGCAGAAGGACTTCCATTTTCTGCGCATTGGCGCTGATAAGCGATGCCAGGCCGATCGGCAACGTCAGATTTTCATTCGTACGCAGTACGATGAGGGGCCAGAGAAAACCGTTCCAGCTGTTCATAGCAATCAGGATCGTCATTGCGCCAAAGGCAGGTTTCATCAGCGGTACCATAATCCGAAAATAGATGCCGAACTCGGTACAGCCGTCTATCCGTCCGGCTTCCATGAAGCTGACGCCCAATCCCGAAACGAACTGCTGAAAGAAAAAGATACAGATGGGCGACAGAATAAAAGGAAGGATGACGCCTGCAACCGTATTGATGCTGTGCAGGGCAATGCTGAGCTTGTACAGCGGCAGCATGATAATCTCCAGGGGGATCATCATGACCAGAAGCATCAGCGTGAACACCACGCCCCTTCCGCGAAACCGGTATACGCCCAGTGCATATCCCGCCATACTGGAAAAAAACAGAGACAGCGCCGTCTGCAAAAGGGTAATTAAAATGCTGTTTTTATACCAGGTAAAGTACATCCCTTCCCGGTAATTGAATAGCGTTTGATAGTTGGCGAGCGTCCCCGTGTCCCCCAGAACCAGCGACATCCCCCTGCTAAACATGTACTGTGTGGGCTGCAGGGAAGCCACCACCAGGAAATACACCGGAAAGAGCAGACATGCAGCGAGAGCAAAGACAATCAGGGTTAACAGGACGGATTGTAATGTAATTTTCTTTTTCATTCTCAATCGTTCTCCTTACGAAACATTCCAAATCCGCGAAGCTGAATCAGGTTAATCAGCATGATAATGGCCAGCAATACGATGCCGATCGCGCATCCAAATCCGATATCATTGCGCTGGAACGACATCTGGTACAGATAACGTACGATGGTAAGCCCGATATCCCCCGGCGTGGTATCCACCCAATAGACATAGCTTTCGGTGAACATCCGGTATCCGGCGATCACCGTAAGGGTAAAGATGTACACCAGCGTCGGTTTGAGCATCGGAACCGTAATATACCAGAATTTACGAAATGCATTGGCCCCGTCTATTTCAGCCGATTCATAGATATCGGCCGGAATGCTCTGGAGGGCGGATAGGCAGTACACCATATTGATACCCAAAGACTTCCATGCATCCAGCGCCACCATCATCAGAATCCCCGTACCGTATCCCATATTCCAGGCGATGCTTTCTTTCCCGAACAGATGGAGGATCTGATTAAACAAGCCGGAATCCATATCGCTGAACATCAAGCGGAAAGCGATTCCGGCGATCAGAGCCGACACCAGGGACGGGATGAAAAAAGAGGCCCGAAAGACATTCCGAAGTTTCAGGATCTTGGAATTGACCACCACCGCAAGAACCGGCGGAATCGTCATCATAATCGCGAGAATGCAGAGCGTATAGACGGTATTGGTGAGTACGGCATTGCCGAAATGGTAATTAAACAGCCGGGCATAATTATCCAATCCGACAAACGTCGCTTTATTGAACCCCTCCATACGCATAAAGCTCATACGCACCGTTTCAATAGAAGGGTATAAAAAAAAGATCAAAAACGAGGCCACAAACGGAGCCACAAAAAGATACGGAGCCAGTTTCTTGCTGTAAAGAAGCCGCTTCGGATTCCACGAAGCGCGCGGCTGTTTTGTCTGCACTTTATTCATCACCTCACATAATATCGTTCGGGGCTGTTGCACTGTCCTAACCTGCAACAGCCCCGGAGCAGTTTAGTTTACTCCCTACGTTTTTTACTTAGATACGTCGCAGGCGCGGCGCACCAGCAGAAATAAAAGCCGATTGCTTCGCGCCTGCGTCGCTTTCACAGCAATTAATTGCCGGACGCACGTACCTCATTCGCCGCATCGGTCAAAGCCTGGGCAGGCGTCTTTTCCTGCGTAACGAATACCTGATACATTACATTGTTGCGCATCAATTCCTGGGCGGTCGTCGATTTCGCATCGCCGGGATTGAGCGGGGAAGGAATCCCATCTTTGATATAAGGCAGCATGATTTCAAAGAACGATTCACCCGAGAAATATTCCATTGGCTCGGTCAGACGCTCATCCGTCCATACATTGATGTTTACCGGGTCAAATGCGCGGCTTTCCCAAATATTGACGCTCCCCTCGTCGCTCAGCTTGGCCCAATAGAGCAGTTCCTTTGCCTCATCAATGTGCTCGCACTGTACCGTGATCGCAGTGGGCGTACCTCCCACGCAGGTAGAACGCGGCTGTCCCTCTTCAAATACGGGCACAGGCCGGATGATCATTTTGCCGGAAAGGTCAGGCATATAGTTCATTAAACGCACCATATACCATGAGGGCATCAGGACGGAGGCGCAGTTGCCGCCATTCATCCAGTTGTAGAAATTCTCGTTGATCAGGTCGCCGCCAGGGGCTTCCACCGCCAGCCCTTCCTGGAACACGTCGTACATCCACTCCAGCAGAGCGATATTTTCCTCGTTATCCATCGTCACTTCGCCGTTTTCGTCGATGTAATCCAGGCCGCATTCATTTAACAGAGGCCAATAGGGGCGCTGATTCAGGGTTTCATATGCCGTCCAGGCCAGATCGGTTGCTTCAGTCACCTTGCGGCCGACCTCCAGATACTGATCCCAGGTTTCAATCGCATCGATCTCCTCAATGGCAACGCCTGCCTGCTCGATGATATCCATATTGTAGAACATAACCGTGGCGCCCACATGGGTGGGAATGCCGTAATAGGTGCCGTCCTTGGCGTATAAGTCAAAACGGGAAGTCACGACATGATCCAGCTCCGGTTCCACAATGTCGTTGAGTGGAACCAACTGGACATCGCCCTGCAGGAAATTGGACCACCAGGTCAAGTTGATATCCACGATATCGGGCGCTCCAACGCCGGACTGAAGCGCGATGAGCAGTTTATTGTGCATCTCCGCCACCGGATAGAACTCCAGGCTCAGTTTGATCGGATTTTGCGGATGCTGCTCGTTATAAAGCTTCTCGCCGGTTTCAAAGATGTCCACATGTTCCTCGTTCACCCAGCAGACCAGATCGATCGGGTCAGCCGCCTCTTCCCCGTCCGCAGGCTCGTCAGCCTCTGCCGGCGTACTGCTCTCCTGCGCCGGCGCGTCGCCGTTATTCGGAGCATCGCCGCCAGATGAAGCGCTGTTGCCGGAACAGGCTGTGACGGACACAAGCAAAGTCAAGAGCAAAAGAAAAGCTATAATTTTTTTCATGATACATTCTCCTCCTTCTTAAGTTAGTTTCCTGCCCTCTTTTGTTCATTATAGGGAAAAGGAAGCCCGCATCCAATCCACAGCATTGTCACTTTTTATCATATTAAGTAAAATATGTACAGACGTCCTTGTTCAAATTCGTTACCTGTTATGCACAATTTATACCTTTTTTCCGTAATTATGCGGCGTCGTGCCCGTGTAGGCCTTAAATACGCGGAAAAAATAGGATTGATTGCTGATCCCGACCGCTTCCGCCACCTCCTTGATCGGCATTCCCAGATCCAACAAGGCCTTGGCCTGCTCAATGCGGTAATATGCCACATATTCCGTAAAGCTCCTTTGGCAGTCGTGACTGAAAATCCGGCTGAGATAGGATTTATTCACATTCAGCTTTTTCGCCGCCTCGTCCAGGCTGATTTCTTCCCGATAATGGGCATGAATATATTCCAGGGCCTTTATGGTATTGGAATTATATTTTAAATATTGATCCGCTTCTTTCAGGAAATCGAACAGTTTTTCATAGGCGGTTACAAGCTGGCTGCGGTTATCCTGAATGCTGTCGCTGGTCAATACCTCGCTCTTCATACAGGTGCAGAAGTCCTGCAGCTGTGCGCTAAACGGCATGGAGCGGATATTTCGGACCACCAGATTCAGCAGCTCCAGGCATGCCACCTGGCAGGAGGTACGGTCAGATTCATAATGAAGCAGATCATCGAAGACCGTCTGTACGATGGTCATGCACGCTTCCCGGTCACGCCGTTCCACGGCTCTGGCAATCTCCTTTTCCTTTGCCGCATCCAACGTAAGTAAGCCGCCCGGTTCCGTCGCCCTTCCTTCCGACACATCGATGAGAGAGCTTCTACCGGTCAGATACCGCAGAGACATTTCCTGCCGGGCCTGGTGATAACAGTCCGCCAAGTCTGAGGGGCGTTGTACAATCCTGCCCAACACAAAGCATGCGGTTAAATTGGTGTATTTCTCCAGGTTATGCCGAAGGGACTGTACCAGCTGGCGGCCAATGCTCCATAGGGACTGCTGGCTGGTAAACCCCGCAAGAGAAGCGAGAATGACGAATTCCCCGCTGCCGATTTCCACGATTACTCCCTGAGCATACTGTTGGATCACCTCCTGCAAAATGGAAAGAATCGACGGGCCTAGCATCACCAGTTCAATTTTACCGTTCGCCTGCTCCAACTTACGCATGTCGTCCAGCTGCATCAGAATGAGCCATATATTGCCTCCCCGACTGAGAAACGGCAGGCTTTCCGCCAGGGAAACCGGCTCGACGCTGTCACCCCGCAGCAGCTGCAACACGGCCTGCCTCTGTCCCGCTATCCTCCCTATCTGCAACTGTGTCTGATATATCCGGCTGTCCTTTTCCTTCTGGTAGGACTGCCGGATCTGCTCGGCACACTTCTGCAGGGCCTCCAGCACCACTTCCCGGTTCAGATCGTGTTTGAGCAGATAATCCACAGCCCCCAACTTCAGGCTCGACCGCACATACGCAAAATCTTCATAGCCGCTGAGCGCAATTGCAGGAAGATCAGGATATAGCCGTTTCACCCGTTTTAAAAGCTCTACCCCGTCCATACCGGGCATACGCATGTCCATCATTAGAATATCCGGCCGTTGGGCGCACATTCTTTTCAACGCCTCCTGCCCGCTAGATGCCTCCTGATCCACCAGAAACCCATCCTGTTCCAAATGTAGATCCACCTTCACCCGGGTTCTGGCATATAATTCGTCATCGACGATCATCACATGATACAATCTGCACCTCCCTGTCAAACGATGCCGGAAGCCGTACCACCGCCATGGTGAAGCATCCCGGCATACTGTCATAGGAAACCCCATACTGCATCCCGAAATACATCTGAAGCCGTTTCTGCACGTTCGCCACACCGATCCCATGCACGCTGTACAGTTTGCCAACGTGCCTTTCCGGCGCCTGTCCCAGTTTTTTCAGCGTCGTTTCATCCATACCGCATCCGTTGTCGGTGACAGAAAGCTCCACCACGTCCCCCGTACGGTATCCTTTGATCGTAATGTCCAGCGCGCTGCGCCCAGCCACGGTTCCATGGATCACCGAATTCTCCACCAACGGTTCCAGTGTAAATGGAGGCAGGAGAATCGGCATCAATTCTTCATCAATGGATATATGAAGGCGATAATCCACCACCCCACGGTATTGCTGGATATCGATGTACCAATTAATATAATCCAATTCTTCGGATAGCGGAATGAATTCCCGTCCGGAACGCAAAGTGCGGTTCAGCAGGGCCGACAGGCTCTGCAAGATATGGGACAGTTTCGCCTGCTGCTGCATGTCCGCCATCCAGGCCACCGTATTGAGCGTGTTCGTGATGAAATGCGGATTGATCTGCATCTGCAATAACTCAATCTGCGCTTCCTGACGCTGCTGCTCGCTGTTTTTCACTTGCTCAATCATAGTTGTAAGTTTTCCCGACATATGATCAATACTTTTTGCAATGACCGCGAACTCATCGCTTCCCATATCCTGGATTTGAGCGGAAAAGTCCCCCTGCTTCACCTCTTCCAGCACACAGAGAATACGACGGAGAGGCTGCTTAATGGTCTGATTCAATACGAAAAAAATACAGGGAATCAGGATCATCATGGCAAACAGAAGGAACAATACGTCCATGCTGCTGCGCAGCGCCATTGTAGTCAGCTCGCCGCCGTCGATCACATTTACGATATACCACCCCGTTTCCTCCATTTTCATGGCAATAAAGGAATCTCCAAATAGTTTGTCGGAAGCAAAGGAATAGATCCGAGGAGAATCCACCTCCTCCAGCCGGGCCATGACCGCTTCGTCCAACGTGTCCTTTCCGCCGCTTTGCATCATAATCTTACCGTCTCGATCCAGCAGATAAACGGTGGACGCGTTGCCGCTTTTCAATTGGGAAAAAAGTTCCGTCAATATCCCCGGACGGAGCGTCATGAGCAGATAACCCACATATTCGTTTCCGACCAGGCGTTTCATTTTCAAGCTGTAATAAATGACGGGCTCCTTTTCCTGCGCCGGATACCACTGTCCCTCCAGATTTTTCAGGTAATAGTCCTCGGGCGTGGCATAGTGCCAATAACCGATGTTATTGCGTTCAATGTTTTCCATGATCTGTCGTTTTGTATCGTCGTATAAATACATGGAAAACCGGTTTTGGTAATACACATAACAGGGGCGTCCGTCCGGTGAAAGGATAATCAGGCCGCCGGAGTCCGAGGTGGAATTAAAACGTCCCACAACCGCATGTACCACTTCATCCGTTACAGGAACGCGTCCGGTATTGGAATTCTCCGTGCTGTAATTGCGCGTGTAATCCTGCACATAACTGTTATAAGCCAGATCAATCGCATCCGTACGCAGATTCATGAGACGGCTGAACAGGTTATTGCTCATCTGCACCATGCTCTGCCGGGCAAGCGAGACATAGCTTTCCACTTCCTGATGGTAGGAGGTGAAGAACACGATACCCGATGTCAAAATCATCGGGACAATACAAAGAAACAGACAGATGGCAAAAAAACGCGTACTGAGAGGATATCTGCGCAGCTGCCCGTAAATTTTGTTTTTCCCCCTGCGTATCGCGGACATTCCCTGTAATATTTTCAGCTTATGTATTCCATGGAATTGATATCCTATTCTCATAAAATACCCATGCCTTTCCGCTTCTTATCCCCCTGCATATCATGAGCTTTTCCCATAATACTGCCGCCTCATTTGAAAAGGGCTGATTAGCCTGCTCCCGTCTGCGTGCAGGGCACGCTTTCAAATCTGGGAAATCGAAAAGATATATTTAAATTCCTATTCTCATTATTGATATAGTCAATTATACAAGTTCAAAACCCAGAACGATAATTCCTTATTTTGCCTAATCCATCCGGAAACCGTAAAAATCGTAGATTGTATTTCGACAAAACCTGAGTTATGGTAAGCATAGCAAAAAACAGGGGGAATGAAAACGTGAAAAATTTTACCAACATCGAAGAATTTGGCCATGGAAGCAGGGTCTTCTCCATTCTGCCCAAGGAGTACGCCTCGACGCCTGTCAGCAGGCTGCTGTGTGGGAATTTCATAGAAGTGGGGTTCGGATATCAGGTGGAAAGTATGTGGACCGAACTGCTGTTTAACCGCAGTTTTGAAAAGGCCGTCCCTATTGCCAAGGGAACCTATGACTGGTTCGGCGGAGACGATAAGGGCCTCGGTAATGACTGGACTCAGGAAGAATGGTATCACTCCGCATACCAGCATAACCGTTGGTATGCGTTTCCAGGAAAGGACCGGCCGGAAAGTATTACCGGCGATGCCTCCTATCTAACGCCCCGGACGCCGGGATACGGAATCCTGCTTTCCCAAGAGCCGGGCGGCGTGCACGGGGAACACTGTCTGATCATCGACAACTATGATGAGCGGATGGCCGGCGTGGCACAGGACGGCAAATATCTGCGAGCCGGTGAAACCTATCGGTTCTCCGGCTATTTCAAGAAGCTGGCCGGAGAATGCGCCTGTCTGGAACTGCGCCTTTACGAAACAGCAGCTCTGGATGCAGCCCCCATCTGCCTTACCGCGCTGGCAGAGCCCAGCGCGCAGGGCGGCTGGATGGAAGCGATCCTGGGGCCCATAGAACAGGACGTATGGGCGACCTTTGCCCTCGTCACATCCGGAAAGAGCCGGGTGATGTGCGACGCTTTTTCCCTGATGCCGGAACATTCTGCCAACGGGTGGCGTCCGGACGCCTTAGAAGCTATTCAGGAGCTGCATCCCAGCGTCCTGCGTTTTCCCGGCGGGAATTTCGGTTCCTTCCACAATTGGATGGACGCCATCGGCCCGGAAAATACGCGGAAGCCTGAACCCAGCATCAACTGGGGCGATCTCAACTACAACGATGTGGGAACGGATGAATTCCTGGATCTGTGTGAAAAGGTCGGCGCCGAGCCCCTGCTATTGGTCAACATGTTCCATCCGTCCAAGCAGTTTTATTTCCAATCTTTTCCAGAAATTGCGCAATGGGGCGGCCTGCAGCGCCATGGATACAATCTTACCCATGTATTGGATCTGGAAGCGGGAATCGAAACAGCCCGAAAATGGGTGGAATACTGCAACGGCAGCGCCCAGACTCCAATGGGAGCGCTGCGCGCGCGAAACGGCCATCCAGAGCCCTATCATGTCACATACTGGGAAATGGATAACGAAGGCTGGCGGTGGTTTTCGAAGGAGGAATATGCCGCATACGTACAGAAGTATGCGGCCGCCATGCGCGCGGTGGATCCTAACATTCAGATCGGTATCTGCTCGTATCATGCTTTCAGCGATGTCATCGAAGAGATATTGGAGCTTTGCGGGGATTCCATTGACTTTATTGCCGACCGTATGTGTGAGCCTTTTAATATCAAACGAAAAATAACGATCGTGGAGCAATACAACCGCACCCACCAACACAAGATCTACTATACCGACACCGAGGCGCTGCAAAACCGTGATCTCACCTTGGCACCGTTTACACGTCAGTACTACGCCGATCATGACATCGATTTCTGCAAGAGCCGACGCACCTGGATTTACGCGCTCACCATGGCGGGAAATTTACTCCACTATCAGCGTTACGGCGATTTGGCTCGTTTCATGTGCTTTAACAACCTTTGCAATACGTCAGGCCAGTCCTGCATCGAAGTATCGAAACAGGAGACCATTCTGACGGCATCGGGAATCCTGCTCAAATGGATGTCCCGCAGCCCGGCCGCCTGGCCGCTGCTGGTGGAAGGTTATACCCCGGACAGCCTGAAAAGCGTAGAGCTGCAGGTTAACTGGAATACGGATCGTACCCAATTGATCGTCGATCTGGTCAATAAGTGCGATCAGGCTGCTCTGATCACCCTGGATTTCTCGCGTTTGGGACGGCATTTTCATGCCTTCCGAGAGCTGTGCCTCATCGCCTCCGACGGCACCGTCCAGGAAACCATCCGTTCCCATGGGAACATTCGGGAAGAAACCCGCTGCGGCGATATTTCCCTGGAAGATCCGCATACCTTTGAGGCCCGCCCCTTTTCCTTTACGGAAATTATTCTGTCCTAAATTCTTCTACGAAACGAATCGGCTGCCAGGATCCGCTCCTCCAGGGTTTGTGCCTGTTTCAAGGAAGGGCTTCCTCGGAGTGGACAATTTCCGGATGCCTGTGAAGAAGCTGTTTTCGCGGCCGCGAAAACAGCTTCTTCACAGGCTGGCTGGATTCCATCCGAAAAGCAGGGCGAAAGCGGGCGGCAACAGCATCCCTTCCGAAGTATCATTCCTTCCAAAGGAACGATACTTCGGAAATACAGAGGAGTACGAGCAGGGCAAAAAGGCGGATCCAGTCAAGCATCGGATCTTTCTGATTATAATAAAGCTGTGCCACATTCATGTCTCTCTCGTCTGGCCAAAGGCCCTGGTTCCATAGGAGAGCGCCGCTGATCCTCGTGCATATTATGCCAAATCTGAAGCGCCATGCGCTTGTTCCTTCACAACTGCCTTCTCCTGTTTATAAGACATATTCTGTATCCCATACCTGATCCTTGGCAGTTCCCCTGGGGACATGCTGAATTCATCCAGCCCCATTCCGATAAGCAGGCCGGTAGCGCGTTCGTCTCCTGCCAGTTCCCCGCACATGCCCACAGGAATCTCCTCTCCATGGCCCGCTTCGATGACCCGACCGACTGCCCGGAGAACAGCGGGATGAAAGCCGTCATACAGTCCCGCCACCTTCCCGTTTCCCCGATCCACGGCCAAAAGATACTGAATCAGGTCGTTGGTTCCTATGCTGAAGAAATCCGTCTCCTTGGCGAATTCCTCCGCCAGAAGCACGCAGGCCGGCGTCTCCACCATTACCCCAATCGGCACATCGGATGCACAGACCTTTCCCTCCTGCATTAGCTCCTGCCTGCATTCCTCCACCACACGCTTGGCTTCCCGCAGCTCTCCCAAAGAAATGAGCATGGGAAGCAGGATCCGCACATGTCCGAAAGCGCTGGCGCGAAGAATGGCACGCAACTGCGTTTTGAACAGATCCTTTTTCTCCAAAGAAATCCGGATCGCTCTCCAGCCCAGGGCAGGGTTCTTCTCATTCTCCATCTGAAAATAAGGGAGCGCCTTATCTCCGCCGATATCCAGCGTACGGATCGTCAGTTCCGCCGGGCTGAGCAATGCCGCCTCTCGATAGATCGCAAACTGTTCCTCCTCCGTAGGAAAATGATCCTTTTCCATATATAGGAATTCTGTACGGAAAAGCCCGATTCCATGGGCTTGATTTTCCATAGCTGTCTTCACATCTTCCAGGTTGCCCGCGTTTGCGCACAACCGGACAACATGTCCGTCCCTAGTGCACGCCGGGAGCCTTCCAGCTTCCTCATACCGGGCTTTCCTTCTCTCATATTCCTGGGCTTTCCCTGCAAATCGTTCCCGTTCCGCCATATCCGGATCGATGACGATCTCCCCAGTCTTTCCGTCCATACAGATCCAGGAATTTTCCGACACCATGGAAAGGATGCCCTGCGCCCCCACCAGGGCAGGGAGCCCGGCATCCTTTGCCATAATCGATACATGACTGGTAACGCCGCCCTCCTGGGTAATGAATCCCTTCACATATTCCAAGTTGAGCGCCGCCACATCGGAAGGGTACAGATCCCGGGCTACCAGAATCACCGGTTCCGTAATACACGAAAAGTCGCTGAGGCTGCATCCCTTCAGCTTCGCCATAAACCGTTTGGCCACATCCCTGATATCGGCAGACCGTTCCTTCATATATTCATCTTCCATGGCCTCAAAGACAGCGGCCGCCTCCCCGGTCACCCCGGCCACGGCAAGCTGCACATTACAGTTTGTCTCCCGCATCCTGGTCAGAATCTCTTCCTCCAGAGTGGCATCCTCAGCAATGGCCGCATAGGAGCGGAAAATTCCATTTTCCCCCGCCATCCCCTCCAGCTCTGCTAGGACTTCCCCTTTGGCTTTGAAGAAGCGTTCCGCTTCTTCCTCCATCCCTTTCTCAGAAACCGGATAATCCGAAGGAGACAAGTCAGGAGAAACATGAATATACGCCTTTGCGGCGGCGATTCCATTCGATGCGGTTCTTTCCACTTGCATTTTTTTCATCATAAAATCCATTCCTCATCCGAATGCAGAATGCGGGTATTCCCTCTATAATTAAATACGGCCGCATCACCCGTCTATGCCTATGGGCGGATTATAGCATAGATCACAATAGCGCACAACTTTAGCAATACCTGCAAACCTTTAGAGGACATTCCCAATAAAATCCGCAATGCTATGGGCATTGTTGTGGATGTAAAAGTTTTATTCTCCGCAAATGGAGCGCATCCTGGGGCAACATGCCCTTTCCTGCTGATTCAGGTTTTCCTCGGTTTTATAAATATACGAATCCTGTACACCCGTTCAGATGAGCGTGTATGAAGGAGAATGAGAGATCCGCGATAAACCCTTACCAAAACAGCCGGGAGACGGGCAAAGCCCGGCTCCCGGCATTCTCACATCTGCACAAGCCAAATCATTTCTGGCCGCATTCCCTCACCTTCAGCCCAAATCCCCGGCCGCCTTGATCTTCACCCGGTTCGTATTTCCCGGATAATACTGTAAGGGCACGTCCTCCATATCGATGATTTCCACGGTTTCACGAATCGCTCCAGCTTCCACAGCCATTTCCACCGCCTCGGCCTTGGCTTCCTCTAATGCCTGCTCCCGAGGCAGAACCTGATAGTCCACAAGCTTCTCATAGGTTCCCGAGACCTTGGAAATGGCAGAACCGATGGCATTGGCCACGCCGCCGGATTCCGGCCGGACCGCGCTCTTGGCTCCCTCCAGCCTCTCAGGCAGGATGACGGCGCCTCCGCCCACCAGGATTACGTCCACCTCATCCCCGGAGACTTTCACAGAATCAATGGCATCCTCCACCAGAGCGGTCATCTCCGCCATGGCCTTTCTTGCAAACTCCTCATCCAGTCCTTCCACACGGCCAGGATCGCCCAGTTTCGTCATACCCAGCCGGACCGCAATATCAGTGGCCGTACATACGTCCCCGCCGAATACCATAGCCTTCTCCGTGATCTGATAACCCACGGAATCCGGGCCCACGCTCACCGTTCCGTCTTCCCTCTGCCGGATGATGGAGCCGCCGCCCAGGCCAATAGATACCACATCAGGCATCCGGAAATTCGTGCGCACGCCGCCGATGGTCACAGCCACACTGGACTCTCTGGGAAAACCGTTTTGAATGACGCCGATATCCGTGGTGGTTCCTCCCACATCCACTACCACCGCATTTTGCAGCCTGCTCAAGTAACTAGCGCCGCGTATAGAGTTAGTGGGCCCGCAGGCAATGGTGAGGATGGGATACTTACGGGCATATTCCATGGTCATGAGGGTGCCGTCATTCTGGGAAAGATAGACCTTGGCATCCGTAACGCCTTCTGCTTTCAGGCTTCTGGCAAATCCCTCGCTGAAGGATTCTGCCACCTGATAGAGGGCTGCATTCAGAATCGTAGCGTTCTCCCGTTCTATCAGTCCCATGGAGCCGATCTCACTGGAAACGGAAATATGTGTCTCATCGCCCATAATCTCCCGACACAGCTTGGCCGCTTTCTGCTCATGTTCATCCCGAACCGTGGAGAAAGTTCCCGAAATCGCCACAGAACGGATCCCCTTTTCCTTTAATCCTTGAAAAAAGGTCCGCGCCGCCTCTTCGTCAAAGGCCGCCAGTTCCTTTCCGTCGTATTCAAAACCGCCGCCGATCACAGCCACATCCGTCGCCAGGCTTTTCAGTTCCTCCGCCCAGTCAACCATGGGCGGAATCCCCAGAGTTGCCGGAGCGCCGATGCGCAGGATACCGATGGGGGCCAGATGCTTTCTCTCCACGATGGCATTGGTACATTGTGTAGTTCCCAGCATGGCCTGGGCGATCTCGCTGCGGTTCACACCCGAGCTCTCCAGAACAGCACGTACCGCCGTCAGGATCCCTTCATATACATCTGCCGTGGTGGGACACTTCACGCTGGCCGCCACCTTCAGGTTTTCATCTATCAGGACAGCGTCCGTATTGGTGCCGCCCACGTCAATCCCCAGTCTATACATTACAAAAGTCCTCCTTTACACCGTTCCTCCAGCGGAATATAGTCCGTGTCCACGCCAAAATACCTGGGCCCCACCAATTCCAGCCCTTCCGGTGTCCTCCACAACGGAAAGCACTGCAGACCCACCACCAACACCCGTTTTCCGTATTTCAGGGCATCTGTAGGTACAGGCTGGAAGGTTTCCACATCCACCAGACAGATCAGATCCGGAGTGGTGGCCACGATCCGGCCGTCCACGGTGGCGGACAGATTTTCATTCTGGAACTCCACATAGGCGCTATGTCCCTTGCAGTCCCCGATTCCGTCCAACACCACCCGGCCGAAATTAAATCCAGCGCGTACCTCGCGCAGCACATCGCTGATTTTTCCGCGGAATAACCGGATCCCTTCCGTGATGCGCAGGAAGGCTTCCTCCGGCGTACAGTCAGAGGCCTCCTTCACCTTTCGGATGGCGGAACCCAGCGTCTGGCTTCGGGTTACGATCCCCTTTACGCCGTATTTTTTCATAAAGGCCCCTTCCATCTGGTACAAGGATACGGAAACCGAGCCTCCGCAGGCCATGGTAACGGCCCGGGCCAATTCCTCCGTCCATTTATTCGTGATTGTGCGGAAAATCGTGGAATTCCCCTTCTCGTCCACCAAAGCCATGGGTGTTGCCGAACCGCCGCCTATGGTGAAGGTGACCATCTGCAGCTCGGGAAAAGCCCGGCCCATCCCGTCACAGTCCACCAAAGGCAGGCCAAGTCTCGCCGCTGCCGCGATGGGAAGCATGGAATTGACACCGCCCGCTTCGATGGGCATGAAAGCGTAAATGGGTTTTCCGTAAAACGCGGATACATTGTCGTAAAGCACCTGATATTCCGAACCGCCGATCGCCTTCTCAGCCAAGATCGTGGGCGCCCCCATCATGGCGATGGGCACCACCAGCGCGTCGTCCGGCACCTCCTCCGGATCCAGCAGCGTAACCGGGCCGCACTCCTGCACGGCCCCGATGGCCACCAACTTCCCAATATAGGGATCTCCTCCCCCTCCCGCTCCCAGCAAGGCTGCGCCGAGGGCAATATCTTCAATTTCTTCAATGCCTATTTTTCGCACGTTTCCATTCTCCTTTCCATTTATCATTTCATAACTATTTATTTCACGCCAGCTCCCATTCGTCCGCCTTGACAGGCAGATGGAACATGCACTGGATACTTCGTTTCCGCTGAAATAAAAGATTTCACGCTAATTCGCCCTCTTGTATTCCATATTCTCAGCGGCCTTACTCCCCAACAGCCGTTCCAGCAATGCATAAATCACCAGGGAAATCACAATGCCGTTCACCGGCCCCACAAAGAAAGGCAGATTCAAAAAGGGCAGGGCCTCCACCAAACCGGGGAAAGAGGCAAAGGTGCCTCCGGTGATGCAGGCTGCCAGGGCTCCCACAAGAAATGCAGCCACTCCGGGCAGAGAGAAACCCTCTTTTCCCTGAAAGCGTTCCTTCCTTCCCTTCCTCACCAGCCAATAATCTGCGATCACCACCCCTGCCAAAGGCGGAATCAGGGCCGACATCAGGGAAAGGAACCCCTGGAAGGCATTCAGAAGGCCGAAAGCGGCCAGGACGGTTCCCACCGCTCCGGCAATCCCGGTTGTGATCTTAAATTTGCTTTCATCAAAACCCAGCAGATTGCTGAGGGCCAGCCCGCCGGAATAAGCATTGGTAACGTTGGTTGTCCAGGTGGCCAATACCAGAGCGATGAGCCCCACCGCAGGGACACCAAGGCTGGCAAGGATCGCGGAAATATCATATTCTCCGGTGACAATACTCATCACCGCTCCCGTCATCAGCATGAACAGGCCGGCAGGAATCACCCCTACAACCGAAGATTTGACCACATCCTTTCGATTCTTCGCAAATCTGCAGTAATCCGCGGAAATTACACCGCCCAGGGCAAAGGAAGCCACGGTCATGGAGATGCCAAACACGATGCCCGAAGACTGTTCCGGTGCATAAGCCGCGATAGCCGCTCCGCCATCATGCGAAATGATCCCGGCAATAATACCGTACAGACAAACCACCACCAAAAGGGGCACCGCTATGTAATTCAGCCATTTCAGCCCTTTAAAACCGCAGCAGGCCGTCGCCAGCATCACCACGCCCCAGAACAGGGAACACAGCGCGGTCATCACAGGCCCCGGCGCTCCCATACCCAGCATGGAAGACAACATGGCGGCAAAGGCATTTCCACAAGTGGCAGACTGGATTCCGAACCACCCGATACAGGCAAATGCCAAAAGCACACTGATGATATATCTCGCTCCCTGTTTCCCCAAAGCGCCCTCCGCCATGACGGATACCGGAAGGCCTGTATCACAAGCCTGCATACCGATGCAGATCATATAGGCGCATATTAATCCATAACCGATCAGGATGGATGCAACCATCTCTCCCATGGACAAACCGCCCGCGGACAACACCCCGCCCACCATCAAGCAGGGGACGCAGATCATACCGCCGGCCCAGACCATGGCGATGGACAGCCAACTCTGACGCTGTTCGGGCTTTACCTCAAACCCTGTGTTATTCTCTTTCATAATTTCCTCACTTTCTGCCGCCGTAAGACGGCTTTCCAATCCGGAGGAACGTTCTGCATCCGCTGGCGGTTTCCACCCGCGAAAGGATTTTGTGCGTTGAAACAAAAGTTTTTCCATCCGGCAAGACATCATTATCCATTATAAATGGGATGTTTTCCTTTGGTAAATGGACACAGGGCAAAAGAAAACACCGATATTTTTGTCTTTTTGGACAAAAACAACGATGCTTCTTTTTAAATGGAGATTATAGAGAAATGCTTTTATCTCATTCTAATATGATATTCGGCCTCCCGCCGCCCCTTCAGACGAATAACCCAATGGTACGCATTAAAGAACGTCGCTGGGAGCCAAATGCGCAAACAGCTTTTCTACGTCGGTATTTAAAATGAGAGCTTCGTCAAAATCCATCTGTGAAAGCAGCCTGCGCGCTTCATCAAAACGGCCAACGCTGTCCGGATCGTGGGCATCGGAACTGACTATGATCGATACGCGCAGCCTGTCGCAGAGTTTTAGCATGTCTTGATAGTTCTGTACACAACCCAGCCTGTCCGCCCGCAAAAGAGAACTATTATTTACCTCCAACGCCACATGATATTCCTTTGCCGCTGGAACCAAGAGTTCATAGTCCAAAGGCATATGGCCATCGTCCGGATGGGATACGAACCGAATCTTATCATTCTGCATACAGGAAATCAGATTCTGCGTATTTTTCTTTCTGCCCACATCCTCATAACAGATTCCGTGAATCCCCACGATTCCATAGTCCAGCCGGTCCAGATAGGTCTGTTCCAATGACAGCCGTCCATCGTTTTGGACATTGATTTCACACCCATGCAGCAGCTTTACCCCATAAAGCTGATCCGGAACCGCGTTCAGGTTCAGAAAATAAAGGGGATCACAGGTTCCCGGCGTTCCGGGCCCATGCTCCGAGATTCCCAACACAGACAATCCCGCTTCGGCTGCGGCCTTCGCCATCTCACGGATGGTTCCGTAGGCATGGCCGCTCGCCAGAGTATGGGTATGAATATCCAGAACATAATGTGTATCCATATGATTCATGATTTGCTCCCATCTGCCCGCTTTTGCGGGCATCTATTTCAAGGAAGCTGAAAGCGTCCTTCTTTCAGCCTTGATCCCATCTGCTTGCAAGGCACGCCTCAGATCAAAGTGTCTTCATTCTTTGACTGCTCCCATGACGATACCCGTCACAAAATATTTCTGAAGGAACGGATAGATAAGCAGGATCGGCAGCATAGACACCACGACCTTTGCCGAATTAAACGTCAGACTGGACAGCTGCATCTGTTCGCTCATCTGTTCCGGCGTCATGGAAGCCATCTGTTCCGGATTCAGATCCACAACCAGAGATTGAATATAGGTCTGCAGGGGGAGCCTTTCCAGAGAGTTAATGTATATTTTCCCGTCAAAAAAGGCATTCCAGTGATTTACAATACAGAACAGGGTTATCGTTGCCAACGCCGCCTTGGACATGGGCAGAAATACTTTTAACAGGATCTGCAAAGGATTCGCTCCGTCAATGACGGCCGCTTCTTCCAGGGAGTTCGGTATGCCCTTGAAAAAATTCATGAGCAGGATCACGTTGAACACGGGAACCGCCCCCGGCAGAACCAGAGCCCAGATGGTATCCATAAGATGCAGGTTTTTTACCAGCATGAAATTCGGTACGATTCCCCCATTGAACATCATGAGGAAAATCACGATCCACATATAATATTTTTTTGCCCGGAATTTCCTCGGATCCTTTGACAACGGATACGCCATCAGAATGGTTAACGTCATATTCAGCGCCGTGCCGACCGCCACCCTCCTGACGGAAACAAAGAAGGATTGAAAAAACTGGCTCTCTTCCAGTATAGCCCGATATCCGGCCATATTGAAGTTTACCGGCCATAGGCCCACCCGGCCCATGGCAGCGCTCGTCTTATCACTGAAGGAGATCGCCACGGTGTTCAAAATCGGTATGAGGCACATCAGGCCGCAGACTATGAGTAAAAGGCTGATCAATATATCTGCCGCCGAAACCTTTCTTTTTTCCTTCACACTTATCTCCTTCTCCTTAGAAAATCCGGTAGCCTGCAAATTTGTCGGCCAGTTTATAGGATACGGTCAACAGGATAAAACTTATCACCGATTTAAATAGGCCCACAGCCGTACCAAAGCTGTACTGCATGTTCGTCAGACCCACCCGGTACACATATGTATCGATGATATCTCCCGTCTCATAGACCAACGGGCTGTACAGATTGAAGACCTCTTCAAAACCGGCATTCATGATCTGCCCCATGTTCAGCGTCATCATCAGCACAATCGTAGGAAGGATAGAGGGGATAGTGATATGCCATATCCGATCCCACCGATTTGCGCCGTCTATCTTTGCCGCTTCATACAGCCCAGGATCGATACTCGTCATCGCCGCCACATAAACAACCGCATTGTAGCCGAATTCTTTCCACACATCTCCTAAAATAACGATGCTGCGGAACCACCTATTGCTGACCAGAAACATCTGCGGCTCCACTCCGAACATCCCGAGGAACCGGTTAAACACGCCGCCATAGGAAAGCAGGTTGCTGAACATCACTGCAAGGATGACCCAGGAAAGAAAATGCGGAAGATAGACGGAAGTCTGTACCAGGCGTTTCAGCCCGGTGCTTCTGCATTCGTTCAGAAGCACCGCAAATACAACAGCCATCAACATACCCAACGCAATTTTCCCTGCCGCTATCAGGAGCGTATTTTCCATGATTTGCCAGAAATCCGGCAGATAAAATAGGCGCTGGAAATTATCCATGCCGATGAACTGGGAGCCGAAAATTCCCTTGACCGGCTTAAAGTTCTGGAAAGCGATGATCACTCCCGCCAGCGGCACGATATGAAACAGGAACAAAAACGCCATACCGGGCAACAGCATCAGATGATAAAATCTTTCCGTAGCGCTTCTTTTCTTATATTTACTGCCCATCCACCATTACCTGTACTTCCTGTGTGAGGACATCGCCGCCCAGCTTCTTCCACTGCTCAACGAATTCATCAAAGTATTCCAGCGGTTTTTCTCCCGTGATAATCTGAAGATACATCTGTTCCTCCAGCTTATCCAGCGTGGGCTTCAGCCTGTCGGAGGATTCCGTCGTATAATAGTAGGCTGCGTCCACCGGGTTGTTTTCCGGGGTATCCAGGATATTGGAGCCCACATATCTCCCGTAGTAATCGCGGAACGTATTCGGCGCATTGGGATCCGAAGGGTCAATTCCATCGGCAAAGCGTTTCGCGCCTTCCGCTTTCCATCTGTCATATTCCGTTGTGGTTTCATCGCCGCCCATTACGCCGGTTTCCACCAGGCTCTTACACAGCTTACCCAGCTTTGGCACCACATCATAATAATCCAGATTGAACCCGCCCGTAGGGAAAAGAGCCTCTCTGGAAACGCCCTGATCAAAAATCGGCTGTACCGTAGCCAGGCCTTCCGCGTCAATCCCTCTATAGATGTCATATTCTTCATTGATGATCTTGAGCAGAGCTTCCGGGTTTGCGCAATCTTTACTCACTGCAACCAGGTCCGCGGTAGGAGCCGGAAGCAGATGATTGAATTTTCCTTCCCCGTCCAGAGGAGCGTTCGCCACAGCCAGCTCGATATCCGGATTGTTGATGTAGCTGTCCCCGCTCTGTCCCCACCAGGGGGCAAACCAGGCGCCTGCCAGACCGGAATCCACGATTGCATCCGTTTCACCGGATCCGACTCTGGTAACGAACTGTCGGTCGATCAAGCCTTCTTCATACATTTCGCGCAGTATCGCCAACCCGTCTTTCATTTCCGGGGCAATGGAACCATAGTAAACGTTCCCGGACGCATCAGCCATCCACTGCGTCGGATAGGCGCCCACGCTGTGGAAGATCGGCTCCACGCCAAATTTATTACCATAGCCCGCCACCGGTTTGGTCGCATGGATTGCCAGACCAATGGTATTCCCCGGGCCATTTCCTCCCGGATCCTTTTCCACAAATTCTTTCAGGACATATTTCAGCTCTTCCATGGTGGAAGGCACCTCCAGTCCCAGCTTATCCAGCCAGTCCCCTCGCAGCCACAGGATATTGTGGCCGTAGCCGATGTTCGCGGTGGAAAGGGCATAGAGCTTTCCATCGATGGTAAGGGGCTCCAGGTTCCTTCCGTCGAATGTGTCATAGGTCTGCCTCATATAATCCCCCGCATAGGTTTCATAAATTTCGGTCAGATCCGCAAGCATGTCGTTTTCTGCCATTTCCCGGAACGTCAGGTAATTGGTGATGTACACAATATCCGGCAAATCGCCCGAAGCAATGTTTAGGGACAATTTGTTGTTATACTCGCTCGATTCCGCTTCCCAGGCGATTTTAACGTCAATATTCAGATCCTCCTTGATCAGATCCAGAACTATGTTGTCTTCCGGAGACTGTCCCTCAATCAGATGAGGATTGGTAACCATTACCTTGGAAATGGATACCTCCACCGGTTCCTCATATCTTCCCTTGGGAGAAGCCGCTGGATCCGCCGCTGCCACATTTGTTCCGGATTCAGCTTCCGATTCCTTTTCTTCAATCTGCTGTGTATCAGCGCTTTCCGCCTCTTCCGGTACGGACGCGCTCTGGCATCCTCCCAGAACCATACTTGCAGCCAGCACCAATGCCGCTATTCTTCTTAATTTCATATCTCCTCTCATTCTGCCGCCGCCCGGCGGCTCTCCATCCAAAGAAACTTTGTATTATTACAAGGTTCTAAGCCAAAAGCATCCTTCCTTCATCCCTGTTCCCATCTGCCGTCTTTGCCGCGCAGACAACACAAGGGAATGGAACGCTTTTAATCTTGCTCATTCCGCATGCAAGGTATGCACTCAATTTACATAATCCCCAATTTGAAGCCCATCGTATGCAACCGTCACCCGATAAGGCGTCTTTCTCTGCGCACATGCGGCGACCATCTCCTCATGGGTGTAGTCCTGTTCCTGGTTGAGATGGGTCAGATAGACCTGTGTCTTCTGCGTAATGGTATTCTGCTCATATAAGCACTGACACAGATTGTGTGCACTGTTCAGATCCAGATGGGAATAGGGCCTCTCCTCCCGGCGCGCACTTCCGAAGGTTCCTTCCACAATGAAATAATCAAGCTGCGCGTTTTCCAGATACGACAGGGTTTCTTTCCCATAGAAGCCGGTATCCAGCGCATACAGCATCCTCTTTCCATCTGGAAGCATAATCAGATAGTTTGCGGAATTTTTCTCCAAATGCCCTCTGTGTTCTCCTTTTACTGGAGTAACCAGAAAATCGCCTATCTTTTCTTCCTTCCAGAAATGCAGCTGATGGAATTCAAAGTCCCTTTTCGTACTATCCGAGTAAAAATGGCTGTTGCCATCAAACCCCAGCGAATCGTATTTCTCCACCAGCCCATAGGCCTCCTCATTCAAATAAATATGTACCTTTTCCCCGTTTCCTCTGCTGATCAACGACTTCAAATACAAATTGAAAGGGTCAAAGTGGTCATCATGCGTATGGGTGACCAACAAATATTTTAAATCGTACATGTCCAGGCCGGTCCGAATGCATTCGGCAAAAATATCCGTTCCAAAATCGATCTGCATTTCTTTTGAGACCCGGAAGCTCGACCGCAGGCGGATTTCCTTTCCGCCGACTTTCCTTGCGTGTTCACAGACTCTGCATCGGCAGAAAGGCGTGGGCACGCCTTCTCCTGCCCCGGTGCCCATGAACCGCATAATCAACTCATCCATCATTCCCTCCTTTTCTGCTGGGCTGCCTTGTATCCGTTTCTGACAGGTTGATCATATCAAAAATTGTTTTTCTCTGTAAATGATATATCTTTATATTTATTGCATAATATCAAGTTCTTTTTTCTCTCATTCAAGGCAAAATCCACGAAAAATCCAGGCTTCATGGCCTGTTTCAGAGGTGCAAAGTGCCCTTCCGCCCTTTTCCCCGCCTTGAAACGGCTCAATCCATATGCTATACTTAGCCAAACCGAACAGGAAACTTTTTATATTATAAGGAGGTCTACGATGCCAAATGTATTAAAAAATCGTTACTTTTCCTTACGCATAAAAATCATTGCACTCTTTCTGTCCCTCCTGCTTCCTCTCATCCTCGCGGGTTCTACCATCTATCAGTATGGGTACAGCACGATTCGGCGCGAAATCACCGATTCCTCCTCTGCCCAGCTGGCTCTGTATGCCGGTTTTCTTTCCGACGAGATCACCCGAATACAGCTCTCCTGTTACCGCCTGGTATCCAACACGGACATTAACTATCTGATCAACGCCTACCCTGTCATGAGCGATTATGAACGTTCCCAATACATCCTACGGACCGCACAGCTGCTCTCCACGCTACAGAACAGCAGCCAATTTCTTGAAAGCGCAGCCATTTACATCCCT
This sequence comes from uncultured Lachnospiraceae bacterium, assembly GCA_947650005.1. Lineage (GTDB taxonomy): Bacteria > Bacillota > Clostridia > Lachnospirales > Lachnospiraceae > Eisenbergiella. The sequence goes on along the minus strand of CANSTU010000015.1, from coordinate 9,015 downwards.
TCCCTGAACAAAACGATTTCCGTCAATGATTCGGAACCGGGTATCCTGTTCAGCGAATATTTCAGCAGGCAAGGAAAGCCCGACGCCATAAACGGCCGTCTCTTTTTTGAACAAAACCAGCTCTGCCTTTATACCCACAGCCCCGTCCGTTTTCTTTCTGAAAATGAGGAGGAGCTTTTTTTGCTAAAGGTCACCTTTTCCGGCAATTCCCTTTCCGAACTTTTGCGCAACTATACCCATTTCCCAGACAGCCGTATCGTACTCTCCTCGGGTGAAGGCAGCTTTTGCCTCTCCTCGGGTCCAATCGCTTCGCAAGAGGATTCCTCCAAAATGGTTACTGCCTCCACCAACGTGGAAAACACCGGGCTTGTCTTGACTTCCCACGTCCCCACCCACCAGATTTTCGGGGGGATCAGGAATTACCGCCTGTTCTGGGTCGCCTATATCGCCCTCTCGGCCTTGGTCATCTCCCTTTTCAGCCTGGCCCTGCAGCATCTCATCAACCGGCCCGTCAAATATCTGCTGTGCGCTATTGGAGAAATTGAAGCCGGCCATTACCAGCTCACGGATATGCCCATTACCAGTAACGACGAATTCCGTATTCTGTATCAGTCCTTCCATAAGATGGCGCACAATCTCGACAACCTGATCCATCAGGTCTATGAACAGAAAATCCTTACCCAACGGGCAGAACTGAAGCAGCTGCAATCTCAGATCAATCCGCATTTTCTCTACAACAGCTTTTTCAATATTTATCGTCTCGCCAAAGATGAGGACTGCGAAAATATCGTCCTGTTTTCCAAATATCTTGGTAATTACTATCAATATATCACCAGAAATGCCGCCTCGGAGGTGCCCCTCAGTTCGGAATACGAACATGCCGTCAATTATTGCAGCATCCAGAAGTTCCGATTTGACGGGCGGCTGCAAATACGGCTCGCCCCTCTTCCGGAAGCATTCCGCAACCTCAAAGTCCCCCGCATGATTATCCAGCCCGTCCTTGAAAACGCCTTTGAACACGGGCTGAATCAGGTTCCCTCCCCTTCTCTGCGTTTAGATATCTTTCAGGAAGGCGACGCTCTGGTAGTCTGCGTGGAGAACAACGGCCCGGGCCTTTCGGAGGAAACGCTCACGGATCTTCGAAGGAAGCTGGAAGCGCCGGAAAGCACCCTGGAGACCACTGCGCTCATCAATATTCACCGCCGTCTCCGCATGATTTATGGAAAGGACGCCGGGCTTTCCCTTTCCCAGGAAGATGGAAGCGGCCTGACGGTAAAAATCCATATTCCCCTCCCGCACCGGGAGGGCTAGATTGAAAAATATTTTTGCAGCCACTTTTCAACCATGAATTTATGCCTGCAGCCCAAATTTGCAGGTTACAAAAAGGCATGGTTATTGAAATGAAAGGAGAGGACGATGTATAAATTGCTGATCGTTGACGATGAAAGACATATTGCCGATGGGCTCTACCGTACCTTTTCCTCTATTTCCGATATTTCCCTTGAGGTCTACCGCACCTATTCCGCTCCCGAGGCCCTGGAACTCTTCACCCGCTATCGCATGGATATCCTCATCACGGACATCGATATGCCGGTCACCAACGGGCTCGATTTGGTATCCGAAATCAAAAAAAGATGGCCGGACTGCCGAACCATCATTCTTTCCGGCTACAGCGAATTTGATTACGCACAAACCGCTTTGGCCTATCACTGTGATTTTTACATTTTAAAAAGCCAGGGAGATGAGCCCCTGATCGATGCTGTGTCTGAATGCATCCTTCGTCTGGAACGGGATTCTCGTGAAAAAAACTGGACAAAACAGCTGGAAAACGAGCTGCAGAGGGTTCGTCCCATGCTGCAACAGACATTTTTGAACAATCTCCTGAAATCTCCTTCCACGCCCGATTCCGAGATATCCTGCTGCATGGACGATGCCCAAAGGCTCGGCTTATCCCTTTGCGAAGAAAAGCCCTTTTTTCTGGTCGGCTGCCGCTTAGACCGCCCTCCCCTGGCAGCAAGCCCCATAGAGCTGCCCTCTTCCCTGATAGAGATTCATGTGATTTTTCAAAACTGCCTGGCTCAGCGGGCCATATGTACCCCGATTTTTTCAGATGACCCACAATATCTGCTTTGGTTGATCCAATCCGCAACGGATGAGCCCGCAGATTCCTTTTGTTCCTTTATAAACGGTTCTGCAGAAAAATTTCATTATTGCATGCGAAACAGGGAAATATCCCTTTCCCTGCTGCTGGAACCTTCGCCCTTTTCCTTCGGGCAGTTCGCCGCCTACGGACGCAAGATGCTGTTTCTGCTCAAATACAGGATGGGGAAAAATGAAGAAATGGTACTCAGCAATACCGACTTTTATGCCGTGACAGCTGCCGCTTCCGATTACGAACGCCTGTTACAACAGCTGCAGCAGCTGGAATTCTGCCTGGTGCGGGAAAACGCGGACAGCTTTCTGGGACTGCTGGAAAGCCTTCTGCGGCCGACAGTGCCCTACGGCAGCGAACAGCAGGCGTTTCTTCTGAACAACCTCAGGACGCTGTTTCTGAATACCATCTATAAGACCGGAAGACAGAACGACTTCCTTGAAAGTTTTCGAAGCATGTCCATCTTCTACGAGCCCTACGAAAAGGGCGCCTCCTCTTTATCGGAAACCCTCTATCGTGTGGGAGGCTGGCTCATGGAAACGCAGGACGAGGAGCGGACACGGCGTTATAACAAAACCCTGCAGACCATTCATACCTACATCCAGGAACATCTGAATGAAGAAATCACCCTGACCGCCCTGGCTGAACAGGTCTATTTGAATCCCGTTTACCTTTCCCATATTTATAAACAGCTCACCGGACAGAAACTGGGAACCTATATCACCGGACAGAGAATCGAACGGGCAAAGGAACTGCTGGCTGAACCTGCGCTGAAAATCAATGAAATCGGATTCCAAGTGGGTTATGAATCCTCTCCCCACTTTTCCCGCACCTTTAAGAAAGTGGTCGGCATCACTCCCGCCGAATACCGCAGGAAATTCTTTGTTTCCGGCCTACAGGAATAAGAGGAAGGCCAATTGTCCTTCTCCTTCCGCCGGAACCGGTTATCGATCTCATCCCTTCATCAGCCGTCTCAAAGCTGCCGCACGGTACAAAAAGAGCTGCTCCGGGAGCTTATCCGCAGGATACCCCAGCCGTTCCCGGATACATCCCAGGCGGTATTTAATGGTATTGCGGTGCAAAAATAGAAATTCAGCACATCGGGCAGTGCTTCCGTCCGCATCCAACAGCCAGGTGCACAGGGTATGCGCCAGCTGCATGCCTTCCCCTCCCGCTTCCAGAAGGGAAAGTGGCAGCATGGCGGCGGACACCGCCTCCTCCCCTTCTTCCAGGAGCAGGCGACACTGGACGGCATAGTCCATTTCCTGAAGGGTATAACAGCGCTTCTTCGGCCAGATGCGTCCCGCATCCGCCAGGTGTTCCCGAATCAGCAGAAAGGCTTTCCTCACGTCAGATGTATCCGCCAACTGGTGGCAGCGCACGAGATAGCCTTTTCCCCTTCTAGAAGGCATGTCCTCCAGAACCGATTCCGCAAGCCGGGACGCATCCGGCGCGGTATCCGGCCAGTCCATGAATACCACCACATATCCCTCATAGATCTCGGATATTACCGTATTACACCATTGCTTCAATCCGTCCCGCAGCTGTCTTAGCGCATCTCTGCCGTTCTTTTCCGCGCCCTCCCCTTCCCACCGGGCTACCCACATGGCATTCACGGAGGCGATATCGATGTGGAAAATCTCGGCAAGCCGTCTCATCTTCAACGGTTCATCCTGAAGAATGGCCTGAACCAGCTCCGCTTCGTTCACCTCGGCATGCCGCCTGCTCCAGATATTCACGGCGAGCCGGACGGTTTCCGTAATCTGTCCCACCAGCCCTTCGGAAAGCGGCTCTCCGTCCTTCACCAGACATAGAGACATGGGAGAATGGTGCAGGCCCAAAGGACAATGCCAAGCCCAGCGCAGTCCTGGAAGGGCCGCGCAGGATGGCTGTCTGTTTCCGGATAACGAGGAACCGTCTTCCATGAGGATATCCGTTTGCGCGGCGGGCACTGCCAAAGCATCCAGTAATTCTCCCATGTCCAATTCCAGAGAGGCTGGCCACATGGCCTGTCCCAGAATGCGTTCCTGCCCGTCCAGCAGGATCAAGGATACCCGCAGCCGCTCTCTGATGATCTGTAGCACCGTATCCACGGTCCTCCGGTAGTCCGGAAGCCTGGACACCTGCTCCAGGACGTCGCTCACGATGGAAACCTCCGCCTTCTGCTCCTCAAAAATCGTTCCCATGATCTCCACAATGGCTTCGCTGTACCGCAGATCCATGCGTCCCTCGGGCATGACGATCAGGATGAAATCCAGGGAATCCGCCAGTTCTATGAGCCTTCTGTCCACCCGCGGCATGAGAATGCCCACATAATAAAGGATCAAGCCCACTTCGCCCGCAGAGGCCAGACGACGGACGTTGGCGCACTGCCGCTCCACATCCTCCGCAATTCCCGCGAACGCGGTGATCACGATTTCTCCGTCCAGGAAATCGATCCTGTCGAAGATCTCTTTCTGTAGGTTAGAGGGATCCGTATATTCCAGGACCGAAATGCTGGTAAGCACCTTTTGAAGGCTTTTTTGCCCGGCCACCACCCGCGCCCCCTTCAGGCAGGGAAGCCGCAAGATATCGGACACCGTTACGCTCATTTTTCCTCTCATTCCGCCGCGCAAGCGGCATTTTAATCAATGGGAACTTTGAGACGCGCAGAGAACAAATCTCACTCACACTTTTCTTTCACAGAGCATTTCCACGATTTTCTCATACCCCATGCCATGGGAAGCCTTCACCAGGATCGTATCTCCCGGAAAAAGCAAGCCGTCCAGGGCTTCCATCAAGCTATCCCTATCCTCAAAATGATGAACCTCCCTGCAGCCGTACTTCTCTGCCTCCCCGCACAGGGAACAAGAAAGGCTGCCAGCGGCCAGGATACAGTCCACCCCTTTTTCAGCCGCATAACGACCCACCCGTCCATGCATCTGTCTTTCCTTTTCTCCCAGCTCAAACATATCCCCCAGGATGGCCACCGTTCTGCCCTCCGCCAAACACAGCAGATCGAGGGCCGCCTCCATGGAAACCGGATTCGCGTTATAACAGTCGTCGATTAGAACCCAATCCTCCAGCCGGATCACATGGCTTCTTCCCTTCGTGGCGCTCACCGCAGCGATTCCCCGGCAGATCTCTTCTCCGGAAAGCCCCAGCAGGCTTCCTGCAGCGGCTGCTGCCAGCGCATTATAGACCATATGCTCTCCCGGAAGCGGTATCCGTACCGGAAGGCGTTCCTGCCCGAGGCGGATTACGGCCTCGCTCCCGAACAGTCCCTTATTCACCACATCCTCCGCCCAAATCCTATTCTTTGGATTCCTCCCGAAGGTGAGCGGCTCCTTTCCCTTCACCTCCCGGAGCCCGGCGAGCAGATCATCGTCCCCGTTCACGCACACGGTTCCGTCCTCCGCCATGAAGTCGAAGATCTCCGATTTCGCCCGCAGAATCCCTTCCCGGCTTCCCAGATATTCCAAATGGCATTGGCCGATGTTCGTCATGATACAGATATCCGGCCTGGCAATCCGGCTCAGATTATGCATCTCCCCGAAATGATTGATCCCCATCTCCAGGACAGCCACCTGAGTATCCTCCGGCATGGCCAGGACGGTTAAGGGCACGCCAATTTCGTTATTATAGTTTCCTTTCGTTCTGTGTACCTTATATTTCTGCGCCAGCACCGAGGCCACAAATTCCTTGGTGCTGGTCTTCCCTACGCTTCCAGTGATGCCCACCAAGCGCACATCCAACTGCTGCCGATAGAATTCCCCGATCTGCCGCAGGGCCGCAAAACAGTCCTCCACCAGGATACAGGGGCCCTCAGGATGCTCGGGAAGCCTTTCACATACCACACCCAGCGCACCATTTTTGAGCACATCTTCTATAAACCGATGCCCATCCGTCCTCTCTCCCCGCAGGGCAATGAATAGACAACCCGGCTCCGCCTTTCTGGAATCCGTGGTCACGCCGACCGCCTGTGCCTGTGGAATATCCGCTCCCACCAGCTTCCCTTGGCAGGCCGCCGCAATATTTTCCAATGTCATGTTCTTCATGCTTGCCTCCCATCTGCGCGCTTTAACGCGCATACAAATCAGGGGGAATGAAACGATCCTTCCATCTCCGCCCATGCCTACGGCGTCTTTTCTTCACTTTCCAGGGCAAGCTCAATGATCCACTCGCACAACGCACCGAAGTCCACCCCCACAGCCGCCGCTTCCTGGGGAATGAGGGACGTGGGCGTCATGCCGGGCAAGGTGTTGGCCTCCAGGCAATACACCGTTTTGTCCTGTGCCATCATGAAATCCATACGGGCATACTTTTTCAGCCGAAGGGCTCCGAAAACCCGCTCAGAAATCTCCTGAATCTCCCGCACCTTCCCCTCTTCCAAGTCGGCCGGACAGGTTTCCACGGTGGAACCTGCCTGGTATTTATTTTTATAATCATAAAAGCCGCTCAGAGGCGCGATCTCGATCACAGGCAACGCCTTTCCATCGATCACAGCGCAGGAAAATTCCCGTCCCTCGATATATTGCTCCACGATCGCCTCATCGTCGTAGCGAAAAGCCTCCTCCACTGCCTTCTCATAGTCCGTCTCATTTCCGGCAATGCACACTCCCACGCTGGAACCGCCCCGACAAGATTTGACGATGCAGGGAAAGGGCACCTCTCCCATTCGGCTCTCCTCTCCCTTCTTCAGATGGATCCCCGCAGGCGTGGGAATATTATACTGGCGGAAAATCTCCTTGGCAAGGCTCTTATCCATGGATAGGGCGGAACTCACGTAGTCCGTTCCCGTATAACGGATCCCCAGCAGGTCAAAGGCCGCCTGCACCTTCCCGTTCTCCCCATCCTCCCCATGGAGCCCCAAAAATACCACATCGGCCATCTGGCAGATCTCCAATACATGCGGTCCGAAATAACTCCGTCCCCCGTCCTTTCGCAGCGCCTTGATCTGATCGATATCCGGATTGCTCTCCGTAATCCCTCCGATATCCGCCGCCCAATCCTTTTTCGCTTCAAAAATATTTTTGCAGTCTCCTTCATAGCCCAGGTACACGTCCAGGAGGATGACCCTGTGTCCGTTTTTCTTCAATGCCTCATAAATCATACGGCTGGATGCCAGGGAAACGTCTCTCTCCGTGCTGATCCCGCCGCCCAATACCACGATATCCATGGAAGGTGGCTCCTTTCCTCATTTTGGCCGCAGAGGGCCTATATATTTACCTTATTTCTTCATCGGGCCATTTATACACCCTTTCCGGACAGTATAGCACAAACCTTCCCATTATAGAATGCAAAAAATGCTTCTTTTCCCTCAGATTGTGCTCCTTTTTACGAGGTTCTATGCTTGGTGGAAGCAATCCGCAACCGTTCGCCCGCCCTTCCCTTCATGGCCCATTAGGATCCCGGCCGCCACCCTCTCCCCCAAAACACGCCTCTGCGGCCGGGATCCTAATGGGCCATGAAGGGAAGGGCGGGCGAACGGTTGCGGATTGCCGGCATATAGGCATACGGATAAGATGGCAACGGTTTAGATGCCGTCGCTCTAGCATGGATGGCTCTGGTTCTTGCAAAAGATACCCCGCTCATGTAAAATACTCCTGACATCCCAGGGAAGCGCAGCAGGCCGCAGGACCATTCCTGCGTTTGCCATACCAAAGGAGGGAACCAAATGATGGGCCACATCGGATTTTCGTATATCGGACTGCTGTTTCTGCTGCTGTTATTCATCCCCAATCTCATTTGGACCAGAAATCTTCCGCAGAATTATTCCTCTGAACATGAGAGCAAAGTCCTTCTGTTTTTTGAGCGGATTGGGGAAGTATTGACTTGTTGCTGTGCTCTCCTGTTTTCTGATTTCAATCTACGACCATGGACGTCATGGACGTGGTGGCTGATCGCAGCCTTTCTTCTCATGAGTATGTATGAATTTTGGTGGATCAGATACTTTAAAAGCGAACGAAAACTGAGCGATTTTTATAGCAGCCTTTTGGGTATCCCCGTTGCAGGCGCCTCATTGCCCGTCCTCGCTTTTTTCCTGCTCGGCATATATGGCAGGGTCATATGGATGCCTCTCTCCGCCGCTCTCCTGGGCATCGGCCATATCGGTATCCATCTGCAGCACCGGAAGGAAATAAATTCTGCTAGACGACTCTCCTGATTGATGCGGATTTTATGCTATCCTTATTTGCAGAAAGCATTCCACCAGTTCCGGCTGCCCTATCTGTTCAATGGATTGCATACACAGAAATGCGTTCATTCGAAAGGAGAAACGCTTATGGCAAAGGCGGACAATATCACGTTTGGGCAGTTGATTGACACATGGGCGGAAGAGGAATTAAAGATAGGCACATTAAGCAATGGCACTGTCGTTACTTATCTTCAGGTGATCAATCGCATGAAACAGCACCCTGTAAGCAGATGAAAGCTAAAAATGGTTACTTCGGGACATTTACGGCAGTTCATGGATATCGTGTCTTTTGGAGGCACGATTGAAGATTTTATTTCTAAAAGGATATTCCAAAGACTATGTAAGTCATTTTCTGCAGTATTACAGCAGTCATACCGCTTTGCGGTGTTCACGAAACAGTACATTATATTCAATCCCATGCAATATGTGGTCATGAGGTATAAAAAGGACAATATGGACTTATTTGTGGAAGAAACGGCCACCGACAACGGCAAGGTCAAGCCACTGTCATTTAAACAGTGCCAAAGCTGATTGCACAGCTTGGCAAACGAAGTAAAGATGCCATCCTGCCCGTACAGATATCCTCTTTCGCAGGTCTCAGGCTTGGGGAAGTTGCAGGACTGACATGGCAGGACATCAACCTTGAGGAACAATATCTGACAGTCCGCAGGAGCGTCCGTTACAACGG
>CANSTU010000014.1 GCA_947650005.1 uncultured Lachnospiraceae bacterium | reverse complement strand
TGAATCCCTTGAATCCCTTGAATCCCTTGAATCCCTTGAATCCCTTGAATCCCTTGAATCCCTTCTGTCTAAATGCCACCCGGCTTGGCCTGACAATTTATTGTATTTATATAGATTATCTATATACAAGTATATAGGTCATCTATATAAATGTCAAGCGCCTGTTGCTTTTTTATCTATCATTCTTTTTGATCCCGCCTGCGTGCTTTAGCACACACTCAAATCAAGCGTGCAAAGGGGCCATTTTCCTTCTTATCCCCCTTTTCTCAATATGATATAGGCCCATGACCTTTCTCGCGCTAAGCCCTCCCAGGCTGCAAACCAAAAGACATATCCCCAACCCACCCTTCCTTCTACTCTTACAGCAAAATGCCCGATCCAGTCCCCGAAGATTTCCTGACAACCAAAGCGCATCCAAGAGCATGCGTTTCTCCAGAAACCTCCCGAAACCGAATCGGGCAAACTATACCACTCCATGATTTAAGAATCCACTGTTTGCGAAAACCGGTGAACAGCCACCTTCAGGCAATTTTGTTCTTTTTCTCTCTATATCCCAAAGAACTTCATCCCGTATGCACCGCGCCGATATAATGCGACAGAACCTGGAAAAGCGTCTCCTCATCGATGGGTTTCGCCACATGCGCGTTCATTCCCGCCTCCAGACACTTGCGTCTATCCTCATCATAGGCGTTTGCCGTCATGGCGATAATGGGAATCGTCTTTGCATCGCCGCGTTCCAGGGCACGAATGGCTCGAGTGGCGGCCAGGCCATCCATCACCGGCATCATCACATCCATGAGAATCCCGTCAAAAAACCCGGGCTGACTGGCGGAAAAGACATCCAAAGCCTCCTGTCCGTCCATTGCAGGAACGACTTCAATCCCCTTATCCTCCAGGACATATTGGGCGATTTCCAAATTCAGCTCGTTGTCCTCCGCCACCAAAAGCCGCGTACCAGCCAGTTCCGTCTGCCGCACGTCCGACTCCTGCTCCTCTGGTTGCCTTTGATCTATTTCCATCGGAAATTCTAGCACGAAACGGGTTCCCACATTCAGCTGGCTGTCCACCGTAATCGTACCGCCCATTAAGTCCACGAATTTTTTCGTTATAGCCATACCCAGGCCGGTTCCCTTATAGGTGCTGCGGTTGCCGCCTTCCTCCTGAGCGAAGGCTTCAAAAATATGGGGTAGAAATTCGGGTTTCATACCGATACCCGTATCCTCCACCTCCAGGCGGAAACGAGCCGTACTTTTCAATACTCCCAATTCCTGTATCCGAAAATAAATTTTTCCCCCGTCCGGGGTGAACTTTACCGCATTGCCCAGAATATTGATAAGAACCTGCCGCAGATGCAGTTCGTCCCCAAGCACTCTGGGATGCTCCAGAAGAGAAATCTCCTCCACCAGTTCCACATCCCGCCCCAGAAGCTGGCCTCCGATGATGGAAATGCAGCGTTCTATTACCTGGGCAAGATGCATGGGCTCATGACTGATCTGCGTTTTTCCGCTTTCGATACGCGACATATCCAGCACGTCGTTCACCAGACTCAGCAGATGGCCGGAGGAGCCCTCGATCTTTTTCAGACAATCCAACGTTTTAGCCCGGTCGTCCAAATTTTTCAGCGCTATATCCGTCATACCCATGATGCCGTTAATGGGGGTACGGATATCATGAGACATGTGGGAAAGGAAATCGCTCTTGGCCACATTGGCCGCATTGGCCGCATCAGCCGCATCTTTTAACAGCTCATTTAATTGTCTCTGATGCTCGATAATCCGCCGGTCGCTGCGCTTGGAAAGCAAAGTGAACATGGCCAGCCCCATCATCAACACCACCAGTGCCGCAATGGCAGACACATAGAGAATTGCAGTATTCAGAAAAGCCGAAGTCCCCGCTCCCAACACCTCCATGGGGACAAAGGTTAACACAGCCCAATTCGTATGCGCTACCGACGACGTCGCAACAAAATAACGTTCTTTCTCATACATGATTTCATACCCCGCGCTGCTGCGCTCCTGCAGGTTTTTATGAAGATCATCCACCGTCCCGCCATGGATGAATTCGCAGGATTCCAGCACGGACATAAGATTATAGCTGTCAATAAAACCGCCTTCACATACATGACGAAAGAGCCTGCTGCCGTCAGGACTTACCACATAGACATGACTTTGATTTTGGAACATATCCGGGTCAAAAGCCTCCTGAAAAACGGAAATATCCACCGCCAGCCCCACATGGGTGAGGCATCTTCCTTCCACTTCTATAGGCTCGCCCAGTTTCTTGATAAAAAGAATATGGGTTACATCGTCCTCCCGGTAATCCAACATCATTGCCAGTTCCTGTATCTCATCCCCATTGGAAAGTACGGCTGTCTCCCGCCAGTTGCGGACCGTTCCGTCCGAAGCATAGAACCGGGCTTGTTCATCAAAGGCCAGCACCACTCCTTTTTCAACCCCCAGGCAGAGTCTGATTTCTTCCAGACTGTCCGGAATCTCCTCCGTTTTGGACAAATCGGCACGATTCAGAAGATTTTCCGCAGTGCAGGAAGCCTTCTCATAATGCCCCACCACCAGTTCAATAATCCCTGTCACCTTATCGGATATTTCTATAAAATTGGAATTGCGCTCCGCAAAGAGTGTACCATCCATATATCGATAAAAGATCAATGTACTGATTGCTGCCAGCACTGCCAGAAGGGCCACCGCTATGATAGACAATCCTCTTTCCCGCTTCCGGCGCGCGGATTCTGGTGTACCTCTTAACACATCCTGCCTTTCTTCATCCATAGACGCCACCTTCCATGCCTCCCCATGAGGCCTGCCCAATTTCCCCACTGGCCTCCATCTGCCCACCAAGGCGTGCAGATGTCGATCAAAGGAAACTCTCATTTCCTAGGAGCCCTCGTTTCCTAGGAGCCCTCGTTTTCTGGAAACTTGAATATTTCAAGCTAACCAACATTTTGCCGCGACGCGGCAACCAAATCCGGATCGTGAAATCTTCTATGTTAAATCTAACATCTATTTATCCCGGTCAAGTCGCATGGTAAGGGAAATTCTCTTCTTCGCTAAGTCCACCTCCAATACCTTCACATCCACGATATCCCCCACGCTCACAGCTTCCAGAGGATGCTTAATAAAGCGGTCCGTAATTCGGGAGATATGCACAAGCCCGTCCTGATGCACGCCGATATCCACAAACGCGCCGAAATCGATCACATTGCGTACCGTTCCCTTCAGGATCATCCCGGGCTTTAAATCCTTCATGTCCAGCACATCGCTGCGCAAAATAGGGGCCGGCATATCTTCCCTGGGATCTCTGGCGGGTTTTTCCAGTTCTTTCAAAATATCCGTCAAGGTAATCTCCCCGATACCCAGTTCTTCCGCCAGCTTCTTCTTATCCCTCACTCTGCGCTCCAGCCCGCCGGAATTACCTGCGGATCTGTCCTTCTGCTCTCCGCCTGGGCCCTTTGCCTGCAAATGTGTTCCTCTGTCATCCCCAATCCGTCCGCTTCGGCCCGGGGCGCCGCCATCTTCCGCTTCCAATGCAAGGCCTCCCATGGCCGCCGCCAGAGCCTTCCCCATGGCCGTATTCGTATTACGGATCACTGGAACCTGTTGTTTTTTTGGTCTGTCCGCCTTTTCTTTTGCCTGCTTTACAGATGCTTTAGCCGTTTTGGCTTCCGCCTGCAGCTTCTTCACATCTTCCATAGACAATTGCAGGTAATCGAGAAGCTTTCCGGTAGCCTCATAGGATTCCGGATGCACACTGGTGGCATCCAGCGGATTGTTCCCGTCCGTAATGCGCAGGAATCCCGCGCATTGCTCATAAGCCTTCGGCCCCAGTTTCGCCACCTTCAAAAGCTGTTTCCGATCCGTAAACCTGCCGTTTGTCTCCCGGTATTCCACGATGTTCTTCGCAATGGTCTTGGAAATGCCTGAAATATATTCCAACAGGGAGGCGGAGGCTGTATTCAGATCCACGCCCACCCGGTTCACGCAGTCTTCCACCACGCCGCCCAACGCCTCTCCCAGCTTTTTCTGGTTCATGTCGTGCTGGTACTGTCCCACGCCTATGGAGCGGGGATCGATTTTCACCAGCTCCGCCAACGGATCCTGAAGCCGTCTGGCGATGGATGCTGCGCTACGCTGACCCACATCGAATTCCGGAAATTCCTCTGTAGCCAGCTTGCTTGCAGAATAGACAGATGCCCCTGCCTCATTGACAATCACATACTGGACTGGCGTATCCAGTTCCCGCAGCAGCTCCACGATCACCTGCTCCGATTCCCTGGAAGCGGTTCCGTTCCCCACAGAAATCAGGGATACCGCATATTTTTTGATCAGCCTTTTTAGTTCCCTTTTGGCTTCCTCCACCTTGTTCTGGGGCGCCGTAGGGTAAATTACCTTGGTATCCAGCACCTTACCCGTAGCGTCCACTACGGCCAGCTTACAGCCTGTTCGGAAGGCCGGATCCCAGCCCAGCACCACCTTGCCCGCAATGGGAGGCTGCATCAGAAGCTGTTCCAAATTCTTACCGAAAACCAAAATTGCGCCGTCCTCCGCCATCTCCGTCAGTTCTCCGCGGATTTCCCGTTCAATGGCAGGTGAGATCAGACGGGTATAACTATCCTCAACCACATCCTGCAGAATAGGAGTCGTAATAGGATTTTCCTTTGTAATCGTCTTCTTTTCCAGATAACGCAGAATCCGTTCCACGGGCGCCTCCACCTTTACCGAAAGGAATTTCTCCTTTTCGCCCCGGTTCAATGCCAGGATCCGATGCCCCGCCGCTTTCTTTAAAGGCTCCTCATAAGCGTAATACATCTCATATACGCTGGCTGCCTTCTCGTCCTTTGCCGTACTGACGATCTTTCCTTCTTCCATGGTGATACCGCGGATATAAATACGGTAATCAGCCTCGTCCGAAATGGACTCCGCCAAAATATCCTTCGCCCCCTGCAGCGCCGCTTCTGCGGACTCCACACCCTTTTCCTCGCTCACATAACGGGCTGCCTCCTCCAGAGCCGGTTTGTCCGCCTCCTGCGCCAGGATCCATTCCGCCAGGCCATCCAGCCCCTTTTCCCTGGCCACGCTGGCCCGTGTCTTCCGCTTAGGACGATAGGGACGGTAGAGATCCTCCACCACCACCAAGGTCTGCGCTTCCAATATTCTGGCCTTTAATTCCTCATCCAGTTTCCCCTGTTCCTTGATGCTGGCGAGCACCTGTTCCTTCTTCTCCTCCAGGTTTCTCAGATAATTCAATCTGTCATATAGATCGCGGAGCTGTTCGTCGTTGAGTTCCCCCGTCGCCTCCTTCCGGTAACGGGAAATGAAGGGAATCGTGTTCCCTTCATCGATCAACTTCACGGCCGCTTCCACCTGCCACCTGTGCACCTTCAATTCTTCTGCCAGCTTTCCGATGATATCCATACTTTCCGTTTTCCTCTCACTTCTGTTCCTTTTAAGCTGTTTGTATTATAAGGGATACCGCTTCCCATTTCAACCCATACGGGATGTTCCTTAAAAAAGTTCATCCAATAAAATATAATATCTGATTTTCTCCCAGTCCGGTTCGATTCCAAGACGGTCAAACAATAGGGACGGTTCGACTTCCCCATAGACATCTTTGCCGTAGACCCCCGCACAGTTATCCCGAAAGCTCCTATAACACAACGCGATGTCCTGCCACTTATCCGCCATTCCCATCCTCCCCAGATCAATAAAGCCGCTAAAATGGCCATCCTCCCCAAAAATATTTGGCAGGCAGTAGTCCCCATGGGATACGACGATCTCTTCCTCCGGCCGGTTTGCGTCCAGCCATTCCCACAGATCGTCCGGATCCCGGAACCCCTCTTTTGAAAAGGTTTCCGGATCCACATTGTCCATATCCACCAGGCCCGCGTCCACGTTATGCCTGGCCCGACGGAGTTTTTCGTCCAGCGTATTGTCACAGGGACAATCCGTCACATCCATACTCCACAGCATCCGCAGGCCTTCCGTGAGAATCCTGAGTAAAACTTCCGGTTCTTCCAGATAGGCTTCGTCACAGGAAAACCTTCCCCGCATCCTGGACATCATCATATAGCTCAGCCCATCCCTCTTTGCATGGGCCAACACTCTGGGCACGACCGAACTGCCTTCCAGCCATTTCATGATCAGGTATTCATTCGCCGCTTCCTCTCCTGCCGGCTGTATTTTCAGGACCCTATCTTCAAAAAGCAGCACATGGGAACCGGACATCCCCACCTGGTCCATCCGGTACGGCCTTCCTATAAACGAATCCTTCACCTGAGCCGGCATGCTTCTCAACCAGCCAATTTCGATCCAGAACCGCTGATTCATGACGCCCCCCACTTCCACTTCATTTTCCAATATACCGCCGTTATACTGTATGCTTTTCGCCGAGCCAACATAGCTTTTATCGCATACCATCAAAACCTTGAGGATCCCCAGCTTCTCACACTCCAACAGTGCCAGCGCGATCATGCGCGTGGCTATTCCCTTCCGCCTCTCCGAAGGCCGGACGCCATCCCCGATATGGCCGCCTCCAAGCAGCAGCCCTTCGTTCAGCCGATGCCTGATATTCACCGCTCCCACAAAGATGCCCCGCTCCTCATCCAGACAAAAGAAAGTGGAGTCCGGCACCAAATCGCCCTTTCCTTCTTTGACCTCCAGGCTATCCTTATAACGGTCAAAATCGTGATAATCTTCTTTTCTGATCGCCGCAGGAACGATTTTCTCGCCGCTGGCATACCATTCATCCATCATATCGGCCAGTTGGGTCGTATAACCTTCATCCAATTTCACCAGTCGCAGATTCATTTTCTTCTTTCTCCTATTTCGCCATCCCGCGTATCCGGATAACCGTGCTGCCGCACAAAGGTTTTCGTTCTGCTGCTGCCAAGTGCAGCAAAGGTTTGGGTTGCTTCCGCACAATTCCCGCATGAAGGTTTTTATATAAAATCTTTCTGAAAACGGGAATGATCACTCCATTTTGAATTAAACATAACACGAATCGGATCGGAAGACAAGTTTGCACCTGGCCGAGAGGAATGCTGGGCGCAACGGCGCGTGGGAACAAGGGACGGCTGGATGCCGCCCTGTTTCTGCCCCGGGACTCTTCTGCCCGGCCGGGGCTGTGCTGGATACCTGCACCGTAACGTTTATCGTGGTATAAACCAGAAAGGATATTAGCTTGTAACCCCCTTCAAAAAGTGATATGATAAATGCAGCCCTTTTGCTGTCCGCGTCCATACAGTCTGCACCGGCGGACGTATCGCATGTTGCTGCTATTTATTTAGTCG
This sequence comes from uncultured Lachnospiraceae bacterium, assembly GCA_947650005.1. GTDB lineage: Bacteria > Bacillota > Clostridia > Lachnospirales > Lachnospiraceae > Eisenbergiella. The sequence goes on along the minus strand of CANSTU010000014.1, from coordinate 47,054 downwards.
GAAAAGAGATGATTTCTATGGATAACTATAATAATAATCCTTTGCAACCTTATCAAAACGGAAATCCCGGATATCCGCCTCCCTATCCTCCGCCCGCCAAGCATCCGGGTAGTGGATTTGCCACTGCGGCCCTTGTACTCGGGATCCTTTCCATCCCTTTTGCTTTTATCGGGACGGTCTATTTTCCCATTATTTTTTCCGGGCTCGCCCTTCTGCTGGGACTGCTGTCCCGGGGAAGCGACAGGACTCTTCTGCCCAATGCCAAGGTGGGCCTCCTTACCGCCCTCCTGGGTTTTGTGATCAATATCCTTGTGGTGGCGAGCACTCTCATCCTTCTTTTTACCAATCCTGAGGCGAATCAGGCGTTCCATGATCAGATGAACGTCTATTATGAGCGTCTCTACGGCGAAAGTTTTGATGACGCCCTGGAAGAGATCCGTCAGGGATTCTGGGAAGGGTTTGGAGGCGAATAAGCGCTTGGAGGATAGAAGTCCAAATAGAAACGAAAAGAGAGACGAAGAGCGAAAGATTTCTCAACGCTTTCGCTTCCCCTGATTTATACGCGCGCCAAAGCGCGCAGATGGGAGCCATATATGGAAAAACACGAATCTTCGGCCCAGCTGAAGGCCCGGGCCAGAAGCCAGCTTTTAGGGAAATACGGTACGCTTATCCCCGCTCTTCTTGTGGTGGAGGGCTGTATGCTTCTGCTGTCCACATTGACCACCTTTTCCCTGGATACCCGGACGCTCTCCGGTCTCACCTTTCAGTTTGTCATCGAGTTTCTGTTGCAGCTTTTTGCAGGAATCTTTCTGGCCGGGCAGACTTTTTTATATCTGAATGTTGCCTGCGGCGGGAAAATCAGCGTCAGCGATGTGTTTTACGGTTTCACCCATCATCCTGACAGGGCCATTTTGATTCAGCTTTTGCAGTTGTTGCTCTGCTTGGCCTATTTTATCCCATTTTTCATCTGCATGGGTCTATGGGCGGCAATGGATTCTCCTGTCGTTTTAATGATTCCCCTTTCCCTCGCTTTCTGCATCGGACTGACGGGTACAGTCGTTCTGAGCCTACAGTACTCCCAGAGTTTTTATATTCTGCTGGATTTTCCGGAGTTCACCGCCTTACAGTGCCTGCGGTTCAGCCGTGAGGTCATGAAGGGAAATAAGGCACGGCTGTTTTATCTGAACGTGAGTTTTCTGCCCATATATCTGCTCGGCCTATGTACCTGCTGTATCGGTTTTGTGTTCATCATTCCCTATTTCAATGCTGCTAATACCTGTTTTTATCTAGAATTGATGCTTTACCGGAATCGGCAGGGGGCTGGCGGAACGTAAGTTCTAACCGTTCGTCCGGCTCATATTATGCCTGCGGCATGGCGTGTCCTTGCACGCACTGAAGCCTGCAGGTTACGGAAAGGCAGGGGGATTATTATGAATTTCCGGCAGAAAGGATTGTCCACCCAGGATCGTTCCCTGCTGAGGACCATTTATCTTCTAGCATGGCCCGCCATATTGGAACAACTGCTTCAGACAATCGTACAGTATACGGATACCGCCATGGTGGGCAGGATCAGCCCTCAGGCTTCCGCTGCCATCGGTTTGACCACCACTATGACCTGGCTGGTGGGCAGCCCCATGGGAGCGCTTGGGATCGGCGTTCTGGCCTGTATTGCGGAATCCATCGGCGCGCATAGAGAAGAGCTGGCCGGCAGTATTGCCGTGCAGGCTCTCTATTTTGTTCTAGGAATCGGCCTCCTGCTAGGCGTGCTGACGCTCTCCATCAGCCCCCTCCTGTCCTCCTGGCTGGGGGCCGATCCGGAGATACGGCATGATGCGTCCCTCTATTTCTCCATTATCTGTACCCCTATGATTTTCCGCGCTTCCACCATCATCCTGGGCGCTGCCCTGCGCGGGTCCGGGGATACCAGACACCCTATGTACGCCAATGTGATGATGAACATCACCAATGTGGTTCTGAACTTCTTTCTAATCTATGATCCCCGGGTTGTGACCGTCGGTTCCCGCTCCCTCTTCATTCCCGGAGCAGGGCTGAAGGTGACCGGCGCTGCACTGGCCACGGCCGCATCCTATTGTGTGGGCGGCCTTTTCATGTTCCTCATGTACTACAGGAATCCACAGCTTTCCCCCAAAGGCCGCTGCCTGAAATACGACGCTTCCCTGGCCGGACGCTGCCTGCGGATCGCCTTTCCCGTGGCTCTGGAACGCGTCAGCGCCTGCCTGGGACAGGTGGTCTTCACCTCCTTGGTCACCAGGCTCGGCACTCTTTCCCTGGCCACCCATTCCATTGCCATCACCGCGGAGCAGGCTTTCTATATCCCCGGCTATGGGATGCAGGCAGCCGCCTCCACTCTTGCGGGTAACTCCCTAGGAGAAGGAGATCCCCGCAAATTCCGGAAAGTGACGGGTATTATTGCCTTTTTTGCCATATTGATGATGACCGCCTCAGGAGCGCTCCTCTTCCTTTTCCCCGGCCCTCTCATGTCCATCTTTACTATGGACGTAGATGTGATTGCCCGCGGGATCAGCGTCCTTCGTATCGTGGCCATATCCGAGCCTATGTTCGCCGCCCTCATCATCCTGGAAGGCGTATTCAACGGCATCGGAGACACAAAGGTTCCCTTCTTTTTTTCCATCGTCTCCATGTGGGGCGTCCGTATCCTGGGCACCTGCTTCTGTCTCTTCGTCCTCCACGGCGGGCTGGAAAGCGTCTGGATCTGTATGATCTGCGACAACATCACCCGCTGCCTCCTGCTCTCCCTCCGCTTCTTTTCCGGCTCCTGGAAAAAGAAATTTCAAATCAAAGATGCCGGTACCCCCTGATCATCTAACCGGGGATACCGGCGCCTTTACGTCTATCAGATATTCTATTATTCCTCTTCTTTCCCGTCGTTTCCGATCCATTTCAGATAGGCGTTGATAAAACCGTCCAGTTCTCCGTCCATGACGGAATCCACATTCCCCGTCTCATAGCTGGTCCGATGATCCTTCACCATGGTATAGGGCTGGAAGACATAAGAGCGAATCTGATTGCCCCATCCAATTTCCTTCACTTCCCCGCGGATACCGGACAGCTTCTGGGCATTCTCCTCCTGCCGGAGCAGATACAGCTTGGCTTTCAGCATCTGCATGGCCTTATCCTTGTTCTGGAACTGAGACCGCTCATTCTGGCACTGAACCACGATCCCGGTGGGAAGATGGGTAATGCGGATTGCGGAGGACGTCTTATTGATATGCTGCCCACCCGCGCCGCTGCTCCGGTAGGTATCGATACGCAGCTCTTCTTCATTGATCTCGATATCCAAATCTTCCTCTATATCCGGCATTACATCCAGGGAAACAAAGGAAGTCTGCCGTTTTCCCTGGGCATTGAAAGGAGAGATGCGCACAAGCCTGTGCACGCCCTTTTCCGATTTCAGATAACCATAGGCGTTTTCTCCGTTCACCTGGAAGGTAACGGATTTGATGCCCGCTTCGTCCCCGTCCAGATAGTCCAGCACTTCCACGCTGAATCCCTTCCGCTCGGCCCATCTGGTGTACATACGGTACAGCATACTGCACCAATCACAGCTTTCCGTACCGCCAGCCCCAGCGTTCAGCTTCAGGATCGCATCGTTCTTGTCGTACTCTCCCGTGAGCAGCGTGCTGATGCGCAGCGTTTCCAATTCTTCGGCAAAGGAATCCAGCTCCCCGCGGATCTCCTCCGCCATGCTCTCATCCTCTTCCTCATTCCCCATTTCGATCAGCATATCAATGTCCTCATACTGGGTTCCCAGATGATTGATCTGCTCCACGGTATCCTTGAGGTTCTTTAACTCCTTCATCCGCTTGTTGGAATAATCCGGATTGTCCCAGAAACCGGGAGCTTCCATCTCCCGCTCCAGTTCTTCGATCCGTTTCGTCTTTTCAGCGAGGTTAAAGTGAATCCCTCACTTCCGCTAATGGAGTTTTGTAAGCCTGTAATTCCTGTTTCATTTGATCCAAAATGACCACTAACGCTCACCACCTTTTTCATTTCCTGATGCGCCGGAGGATTCACAAAACGCCCCGGCCAGATGATCGGTTACCTCTATGCTCCAAGCGGCGGCCAGATGGCCGCTGCGGGATGCTACTTTCTTCCGCAGCAGTTCTTGTATTTCTTTCCGCTGCCGCAGGGACAGGGATCGTTGGGATAGATCTTGGCCACAGCCCGCTTTGACGGGGCCTTCGCCAGGGAATCGTCCTTGTTGGTTCCCGTCACCTTGGCCACCTGCTCCCTCTCTACCTTCTGTTCCACCCGCACATGCAGAAGCAGGCGAATGGTATCTTCCCTGATGCTGGCAGTCATGGCGTCGAACATCTCATAACCGCTCATCTTATATTCCACGAGAGGATCCCTCTGGCCGTAGGCCTGCAATCCGATTCCCTGACGGAGCTGATCCATATCGTCAATATGGGCCATCCATTTATTGTCGATCACCTTCAGCAGAATCACCCGTTCCAGTTCCCGGATAGCCTCAGCCTGGGGAAATTCAGCTTCTTTGCTTTCATACAGCTTCACGGCCTCTTCCTTCAGCTGCTGCTTCAGTCCATTCTTCTTGGGCTGATTCACCCGTTCCCTTCCAACCGGCGCCAAAGGGATGATGGGCAGCAGGAGGGTATTCAGCTCTTTGTAATTCCATTCCGCTGGATCCGTATCTTCTCCGATCACCATGTCCACCGTATTGTCCACGATGTCCGTAATCATCTTATAGATCACGTCGCGCATGCTTTCGCCGTCCAGAACCCGGCGCCGCTCGGCATAGATGATCTCACGCTGCTCGTTCATGACCTGATCGTATTCCAGCAGGTTTTTTCTCACGCCAAAGTTGTTGCCCTCGATCTTCTTCTGAGCGGATTCAATGGCATTGCTGAGCATCTTATGCTCGATTTCCTGATCCTCCGGAATTCCCATGGCATTGAACATATTGATCAGGCGTTCCGAACCGAACAGACGCATCAGATCGTCTTCCAGGGAAATATAGAACTTGGATTCCCCTGGATCTCCCTGACGGCCGCTTCGGCCCCGCAGCTGATTATCGATTCGCCTCGATTCATGCCGTTCCGTACCGATGATCTTTAGCCCGCCGGCCTCCCTAGACGATTCATCCAGTTTGATATCCGTACCGCGGCCCGCCATATTGGTGGCAATAGTCACCGCGCCTTGCACGCCGGCATCCGCCACGATCTCCGCCTCCAGTTCATGGAACTTGGCATTCAATACCTTGTGCGGAATCCCCTTGCGCTTCAAAAGCCCGCTCAGCTCCTCCGACGCCTCAATAGTGATCGTGCCCACCAGTACGGGCTGCCCCTTCTCATGGGCATCCGCCACAGCGTTCACAATGGCGCGCAGCTTCTCTTTCCTGGTCTTATAAACCGCATCCTGCAGATCCTTACGCTGCACCGGCTTATTGGTAGGGATCTCGACCACATCCATACCATAGATATCCCGGAATTCCTTTTCTTCCGTCAGAGCCGTACCGGTCATACCCGCTTTTTTCTCGAATTTATTGAAAAAGTTCTGGAATGTGATGGTGGCCAGCGTCTTGCTCTCCCGCTTCACCTTCACATGCTCCTTTGCCTCAATGGCTTGATGCAGTCCGTCCGAATAACGCCGTCCAGGCATGATACGTCCCGTGAACTCGTCCACAATCAGCACCTGGTCGTCTTTTACCACATAGTCTTTATCCCGGAACATCAGGTTGTTCGCCCGCAGAGCCAGAATAATATTGTGCTGAATCTCCAAGTTTTCCGGATCGGCCAGATTTTCAATCTGGAAGAAACGCTCCACCTTTCCCACGCCGCGCTCGGTTAAGTTCACCACCTTGTCCTTCTCGTTGACGATGAAATCCCCGCTTTCCTCCCGTTCCACGCCCATGATGGCATCCAACTTAGAGAGGTCTTCCATGTCCGCGCCCCGCTCCATCTGCTTGGCCAGAATATCGCAGGCCTCATACAATTTGGTAGACTTTCCGCTCTGCCCGGAAATGATCAGGGGGGTTCTGGCCTCATCGATCAGCACCGAGTCCACCTCGTCAATGATGGCATAATGCAGATCCCGCAACACCAGCTGTTCCTTATAGATGACCATGTTGTCCCGCAGATAGTCAAAACCCAGTTCATTGTTGGTCACATAGGTGATGTCCTTGGCGTATTCTACCCGACGTTCCTCAGACTTCATACCGTTTAGGACACATCCCACCTCCAGGCCCAAGAATTCATGCACCGCACCCATCCAGGCTGCGTCACGGCTGGCCAGATAATCGTTGACCGTGACCACATGCACGCCCTTTCCCTCCAACGCATTCAGATAAGCTGGCAGGGTGGAGACCAGGGTCTTACCTTCTCCTGTCTTCATCTCCGAGATACGGCCCTGATGAAGAATAATCCCGCCGATCAGCTGTACACGGAAGGGTTCCATATTCAATACTCTTCTGGCCGCTTCCCGCACCGTAGCATATGCCTCCGGCAGCAGGTCGTCCAGGGTCTCTCCATCCGCCAGACGTTTCTTATATTCCTTCGTCTTCCCCTTCAATTCCTCGTCGCTAAGGGCCGTCATTTCCGGCCTCATGGCTTCGATTTTGTCCACAATGGGCTTGATCCGTTTCAGTTCCCTTTCGCTGTGCGTACCGAAAACCTTCTGAATTACATTCATTTCGTATTCGCTCCAATCGTTTTGTCCGCTAAATGGCGTCGGCCTTTTATGTTTACTTCCATCTGCATGCAGAGCACACACTCAAAAATCAGAGAGATCGAAAGTTTATTATCAATCCTGTTCCCATCCGCGCGCCTTGGCACGCATACAAATCAGATAGATTGAAAGTTTTCGATCTTTCCTCCTCGGTCCCGCCAAAGGCGGCCCCGGCCTCTTCCTGTCTGTATGGCCGACATTTGAACACTAGTGTTTATTTTAGCAGAAATACGAGTTTTATTCAACTTTTATCGCACATGCAGTTCTAAAATTTATGTAAAATGGGGATTTAGGCTGGAAAATCAGGAAGAAAAGATGAAAAATATTAATTTTATGCCATTTGATTTGAGTGTGTCTTGTACTCATATGGGAGCAAGCTTAAAAATATAAGTTTTAATCTCCCTGATAGGAATGCAACCTTTGCACACGGAGAGAAGCAAGTTTAAAAATTTGTTTTTTTTGATGGCAGTATCGCAGACAAAGCCCGTGACATGCAGGGATATAGGAATAACCCAAGTGGTGTTTGGGGGACTCATATAGAGGAAAGGAGAGGGCGCAGCCCGCGCAAAGCGTACGAACGTCCTTGCGCCCCCTATCCATGCTGCCTCATCCGATTCCTATGGCATATATCCTTTCCTCTACAATCCCTTTTCAAATCAATATCAATCTGCCTTTACCGCAATGATGACTTCTCGGTCTTCACAGCCTTCGGCTTGGATCCTAACCCGAATTTCTCCAGGCTGCGATCCCGCCCGAACCACTGCCATAACAAATCCATCAAAAGAAGGGCAGGACGTCCCGTCGTAATTTCCCTCCGGCTGCGGGTTGGCGCTGCCGAAACCCTGCAGGGTTCCGCTTCCTTCCACAAAGACATGCACTTCCTTCTGTACCCGAAGGTTTTTCCTTCCGGCCTTGTCCGCAAATCCCACCGTGATATACGACAGATCTGCTCCATCAGCGGCCAGTTCGGTCCGATCTGCCATAACGGCCAGCTCCACGTCCATCTCCGCCGTATGCAGTTCAAAACTGCCCAATTCCTGGCCGTCTTGGTAATTCACCGCCCGAAGCACCCCCGGCGCATAGGGAACCCGGAAGGTTGCTGTATAACCTTCCATCCTCTTTTTTCCCAAACTTTCGCCGTTCAGGAACAGTTCCGCTTCGTCTCCGCAGGCGTAGACGTCCACGGAAGCGTCTTTTCCTTCGTAGCCAGGCCAGGTCCAGCTCGCAATGTTGTCCTTCCACATCCAGGGCGTCTTAGAGGATTTAGACGGGTCACGATCCATCCGCAGCACCGCCACATAGGGATCCTTTCTCAGCCCGAAGACGATCTGACGCAAATAACTGATGGGTTTCCGGTATCCAATCAGGTCGATATCCCCGATATAGGCGGCGATATCAGGCCAGTTTGAACCGAAATTCATTTTTCCGTCATAATAGAAAATCCCGCAGCCCGCCTCTCCCAGGTAGTCATAGCCCGTCCAGGTCATATCCCCGATCACGTGGGGATTGCGCTCCACGATGTCCCAAAGCCGGACAATATCCGCCGGATAGGTTTCGGAACCCAGCACCACCCGGTTGGGATGCAGTTCCTTTTCCTTTTCGTGCAGCGCCGTTAAATAATTGTATCCGGTCACGTCCATGCCGCTGGCGTACTCGTCCATCAGATCTGATAGGATCGGGCTTACGGCCATCCCGTCCGCCACTGGCCCGGACGACAGAAGAGCCATAATGCCGTTTAACAGGTTACTGCCTTCCTCTGAACCCGCTTCTGTATTCCCGCCATCCCCGCCGCCAAGCAGTTCTTCCATGCTCTTTCCAGTGGCCTCCTGTAGGATTTCCCCCATATGGGCCATACCGGCCAGCAGTCCGTTGAGAGCATTGGTGGTAAAACGAGTATCGTCCAGGCTGTTGAGTTTGTTTTGGATTTTCCGGTTTAAACAGGCGCCCTGGGCCGTTCCTACCTCCTGGATTTCATTTCCCATACTGTAGAGGATCACGCAGGGGTGATTAAAATCCTTTGCCACTAGTTTCTCCACGTCCTCTTCCCAATGCTTGGAAAAATGATTGGCATAATCGTTGGGATTCTTCGTTCTCGTCCACATATCCCACAGCTCGTCCATGACCAGCATCCCGTGTCTGTCGCAGGCCTCCAGCATGGCCTTTCCCATGGGATGGTGAGCGCTCCTGATACAGTTAAAGCCTGCCTCCTTCAACTGCAAGCATCTTCGCTCCTCCGCCCGGTACAGGGTACAGGCGCCGATCAGACCGTTGTCATGGTGGATACAAGTTCCCCGCAGCTTTACCGGCTCCCCATTGATGCGAAGGCCCCTCATTGCATCCAACTGAAGCTTCCGAACGCCAAAGGATTCCACCGTTTCGTCGATGCGCTGCCCTGCTTCCATCAGCCGTACCCGGCAGGTGTACAGATAGGGGGATTCACAGCTCCAACGTTTCACATTCTCAAGGGCTAACCTCTGCCTTACGGAAAATTCCTTCCCCGCATAGGCAGTTAAAGGCGTACTGTATATTCCCGCCGTTTTCCCATCCCCGTCAAGGATTTCCGTCACCACATCGATGCGTCTCTTTTTAACGGACTGGTTTCGGATCCGGATGTCCACCGACGCTACCGCATAATCCGCCTCCACATCCGGGGTGGAAACACGTACGCCGTCTGTAACAATATGTAGTCTGTCAGCCACCATCAGGTTCACGTCCCGATAGATACCTGCCCCAGGATACCAACGGCTGCTTTGATCCAGGCTGTTTGCAACCACCTTCACCTCGTTCTCTTCCCCGTAGCGGAGCATATCGTCCATACAGATATAGAAATTGGAATACCCATACATCTGTCCGCCCGCATAGTCGCCGTTTACATAGACCATGGCGTGGGTATTGACCCCCTCAAACTCCAGGATGGCCGTCTTATCCTCCCAGTGCGCAGGCGCCTGGAATTTTTTCACATAAGTATACACATTCCCTGGGAAAAATCCCGTCTGCCCACCGCTCTTGCACGCCGGATCCCTGGTTTCATGAATCATGGCATCATGGGGCAGCGTAACCGTTTCCTGATCCTGCTCCTGTCCGGTCGGAAAGAATCCCTCCCCCTTCCCCGCTAAAAAGGACCATCCGCCGTTCCATCTTTCTCTCAGCATTGAAATACCTCCCTACTACAATTTGAAAAAAACATCCCACTCCTGTATACTATATTTAAAATTATAGGGATTTTACCGTCGCACATCAATATCGTCTATCGGGCGTCCTTCGCTCTTTGTATCTTAAACCGGACAGATGTTTTGGCGCAGGGGATCAAGGTGGTCTGTCTCAGATCATGGCACCTGCCATGGCTTGCACGATTTTTCTGTGAAAGCGCCATGTTCAGACCCCGACGGGGTGCGGCCATAACTTGAAACAAACCATGTCGGGCACAAGGACTGCAGCCTCCCCGGAAAGGAGCCCATCTATGACAACACAGCAATTCCCCGCGCAATCCCCCTTAAACATCCGCAACCCGGGAAACCGGGAGGGAGAATATTTTGATCTGGACAGCCTGTATATGATCACTCTGGAGTCTTGCGATGCGGACAGACAATTACTCTATCACACTCTTGCGACCCCCGGCTATTATCTCTCCCGTTCCTGTGCCGTCGGTTCCCTCCTTCCCTCCATGCGTCCTCCCCATCAGCATAAATACATAGAACTTGTCTATATCCTCAAAGGACAGATGACCCAGCAAATCGAAGATTTCCAAACTACCTACATGGAAGGCGGATGCTGTATCCTGAATAAAAATATGAAACACGTTGAAATCTGTTCCTCCGATTTTGAAGCTGTTTTCCTCCTGATTTCGGATCAATTCATCAGAAAAGCCATCGAAGAAGACTTTTATTATCCCAACCACCAACAGCGGCAGGTCCGCGCCAACTTTCTATACCAAGCCCTGCTGGAATTCCAGAAGCAGGAATCCTTTTTTAAAAAAGAGTATCTGGATTTCATTCCAAAACAGGAACCGGCAGCGGTACGCGACAGGGCGCAGCGCATCTTCGCTTCCATCCTCCTGGAAACGCGGCTCCAGGAACCGGGATTTCTATCCATCGTATCCGGCCAGCTCGCCAGGCTCTTTTCTCTGTTATCGGACCCTTCCGTCTACCGGATGAAGCGCCAGAATTTAAAGAGTTCCAAGGAAGAGTTCCTTTTCAACCGCATCCATCTCTATCTGTTGGAGAACCATGGCAGGGTCGATTATGCAAAATTGGAAAAAGCCATGAACTATACCCGCGACTATCTGAACCGGGTTGTCAAGAAACGTTCTGGCATGACGCTGGTGGAGCTGGGGCAACAGATCTGCCTGGAGGAAGCAGCGGACATGCTCATCCATACGGACAAAGGTATCGGACACATCATCCAGGAAGCCGGATACGTCAACCGTACCTATTTCTACCGGATCTTTCAGGAGAAATACGGTATGACCCCCCTGGAATATCGGAAGCACAATGCCAGATCGGAAGATATTTGGCCTGGTGAGACGACATAACAGCCTTTAGACGCCAAACGCTCGAACATTCCAGCCGTCCCTTTTCTCCCACGCCATGCCGTAAGGCGCCATGGTTTTATGCTGGCCCCAGCCTTTAAACCGCGGCTTGACCATTACCGACAGAAGTGTTACAATTTTAACAATGGCGCGAAAGGCCTCCCAAGGCTCTTTTTCCCGCCTGGTGAACCGAAAAGCGACATATCATATTCTAAAAGAGGTGCAGACAGATGAGTACAAGTTTTGAAGGATTGATTTCCAAGGTAAAAGAGTGCGGGCTTAAGACCGTTTCCGTTGCGGTGGCACAGGACAGCGCCGTGCTGGAAGCCGTGAGGGCCGCCAAGGATCGCGGGATTGCCAATGCCGTATTGGTGGGAGACGAGGAGAAGATCAAAGCAGTAGCCGTGCAGGATCACGTCGATATCTCCGATTTTGAGATCATCCATGAACCCGACGAGTGGACCGCAGCCCTGACTGCAGTAAAGCTTGCTCATGACGGAAAAGTTGACATGTATATGAAGGGTCTTCTTGAGACGAAAACGTTCCTCAAGAGCATCTTGGACAAGGAAGTGGGACTTCGGACCGGAAATCCCCTTTCCCATGTCTGTGTATTTGATGTTCCCGGCATTGAACAGCTCCTTTTCCTCACGGACGTTGCATTCATGACATACCCCACGCTGGAAGACAAGGTACATATCATTGAAAATACGGTAAAGGTGGCCCATGCCTGCGGCATCCCCACTCCCAAGGTAGCCCCTCTGGCCGCCGTAGAGGTGGTCAATCCCAAGATGCCTGCCACCGTGGAAGCAGCAAAGCTGACCGAAATGAACGCCGAGGGAGCCATCACCGGATGCATCGTGGACGGCCCTCTTTCCCTGGATCTGGCCATTGACCCGGAAGCAGCCCTGCACAAAGGGGCTACGGGACGGAAAATCCAGGGAGATGCCGATATCCTTCTCTTCCCGGATATCCATGCCGGGAATCTGGTTTACAAAGCCATCGTCCACATGGTTGATGGCGTGAAGAACGGATGTATCCTTACGGGAACCAGTGTTCCGGCCATCCTCACCAGCCGTTCCGATACCTTTGAAACCAAAGTAAATTCCATCGCCCTGGCCGCTGTGGTGGCAGAGGGCCTGCGTAAATAGGCAGACAGCGGAAAGGAGAAATCATCATGTCCTATAAAAGTTTAATTATCAATCCTGGCTCCACCTCCACCAAGATCGGCGTATTTGAAGACGAGACTCTTCTTTTTGAAGAAACCCTGAGACATTCCACGGAGGAAATTTCCCAGTATGCTTCCATCATCGATCAGAAGGACTTCCGCAGGGAAATCATTACAAATCTTCTGAAAGAAAAGGACTTCGACATCAATTCCCTGGATTTCGTCGTGGGGCGCGGTGGAATGCTCAAGCCCATCCAGGGCGGCACCTATAAGGTGAGCGATGCTCTCCTTCATGACCTCACCATCGGCTATCAAGGACAGCATGCCTCCAACCTGGGCGGTATCCTGGCAAGAGAGATCGGCGATTCTATCGGCGTACCTTCCTTCATCGTGGATCCCGTGGTGGTGGACGAACTGGCTCCCATCGCCAGATATTCCGGCTGCCCCGAACTCCCCAGAAGGAGCGTATTCCATGCCCTGAATCAGAAAGCGGTTGCCAGAAGATATGCCAAGGAATCCGGCATTCCTTATGAACAGCTGAATCTGATCGTGGTTCACATGGGCGGCGGCTGTTCCGTGGGCGCGCATAGCGGCGGCCGGATCGTGGATGTGAACAATATCCTGGACGGGGAAGGCGCCTTCTCGCCCGAGCGGGCCGGGACCGTGCCCGTGGGCGATTTGATAAAGTTGTGCTTTTCCGGAAAATATACGGAGAAAGAAATCTATAAGAAAATGGTGGGCGGCGGTGGCTTCAACGGCTACGTGGGAACCAACGATGCCCGTATCGTGGAAAATAAAGCGGCAGAAGGGATTGCCGAATATAAAAATGTGCTGGATGCGTTCCATTATCAGCTTGCCAAGGACGTGGGAGCCATGGCCACCGTCTTAAACGGAAAAGTGGATAAAATCATCCTCACCGGCGGAATTGCCTATTCCAAACAGACCTGTGAAGACTTAAAGGGCCGCATAGGCTGGATCGCTGACATTGTGGTCTATCCCGGCGAAGATGAGCTTCTGGCCCTGGCTCAGGGCGGACTACGCGTGATTAAGGGCGAGGAAGAGGCCCAGACTTACTAGAGCGTCGGAAGGCGGCCGTTTCCATGCGGCCGCCTTTTTCCATGTGGGCAGCCTCACATAGTGCGATGTGTATTGCGGTAAAGTCCGCACATCACAGCAGTTCTAGGCGCTCTCTCCGGACGGATTTCCCCTCTCTTGGATATCTACACCGTTTAAAGACGGATTCCTGTCTTTATTTCAATGATCGCTTCACTGATCACCCGATTTTCCAGCCATATTTCCAGAATCTCTCCTTCATGGAGCCTTCCCCACAGGCCGCACCACAACAGATATTCTCCAGTCTCATCGTTTTCACACTCTCTCGTTTTCAGATCCATCCGGTTTTTTCCGTCTTCCCTTCGTATACGCTTCCACGCCAGAAGGTAGTGCGCCCCGTCCTCATCCGTTCCGAACAGGATAGCAAGTCCCAGAAAAATTGGCAGCAAGATCAGGGCCAATAAAACAATTCCCGCCCCCATACACGCCAATATCCAGCCGGGCAGAAATCCTGTTTTTCCGTTTTCCTTTCCCTGGCAGTCCTCCGGGCGCTCCCGGCAGACAGGACAATCTTCCCTTCCATTTTTCTCACAATGTGTTCTACAAATGCATTCCTCCTGCTGCATTTCCCCGATGTCGCCCTTTAGATCCGCTTCCTCCTCCCGTATTTCCAGGCGCCTTTGCTCCGTACGGCTTTTCAGAATACCGTCCGCCTCGTCGGAACGCTCCTCCCGGCTCTCATCCTCTTTCCGGTTCGCCTTATCCGTCTTCCGACTGTATCTCCTCTGCTCCTTCGTCGCAGGCTCCTCAGACAGTTTCGTCCCATCTCCCGTTCCCGGATAGGGGACAGGCAGTACAAGGATGCCGTCAGGCCGTCCGCCGGAACCGGTATTATCCGGATTTCCGCTTCCTCCTGTGTTTCCGGAATCACCGGAATTGTCGGAACCACCCTCATCCTTTGAACCATCCGGATTTTTGCCGCCTTCCGTGGTCTGACCTCCGGGCAGTGCTGCGCGTTTTACTGTGATGGATGCCTCTGTAACGTTGCCCAGTTGATCCCGTACATAGCAGGTATAGTCGCCAGGCTGCGTCACCTGATATTCCGCGGCCGCAGACCAGTTCTCTCCATCCTGGGAATAGGCCTCCTTGGCGAGGCCGCATCCCTCCTTTCCATTTGGCTGGATATCCTTCGCTTCTATGTTGATCGTAGCCTCCCCCAGCAGCCAGATCAGCGGTTTCTGACGCAGGATTACTTCCGGTCCCATCCGGTCTATATTAGATACCTCCACCTCTTTTACAGCGGTATTGCCGCACCGGTCCCTCACCAGAATCCGGTATACGCCGTTTTCCTCTGCCACGCATTGGTTTTCTTCCTGCCATGTCTCTCCCCCATCATAAGACCAGGGTTCATCCGCCAAGCCGCTCCCTTCGCTTCCGTCCGGATTTCTGTCTTCCGCCGAAAAGATGAGTATCACGTTCTCCCGCGTCCATCCCTCTGGCTGCCGGATGACTTCCATCTTCTCCGCATCGGGCGGATACTCGTCAATGTTGCCGACGGAATACTGCCTGCGCGCCACATTTCCCACCCTGTCGCGTACCAATACTTCATAGGTTCCGTTCTCTTCATGGATATGGGTATTCTGATCCGTCCAAGCCTTTCCTCCGTCAAAGGAATATGCCTTCTCCGCCAGGCCACTGCCTTTGCTTCCATCCGGCTGCACATCCTCCGCTTCCACCCGGACGTTTGCCCTGGGCAGATTGTTTCCCTCATCGCATACCACCCGCCTAATCAGGGGCGGCGTCACGTCTATGTTGCGGATTGCAACGGTTTCTTTCGTGATGTTCCCATACTGGTCTTTTACCCAGACTGGATAATCCCCGTTCTCTCCTAAAATCAGTTCCGTCTTTTGCTCCCACGTCTTCCCTTCATCATAGGAGTAGGGATATTCTGCCAAACCGGCGCCAAATGTCCCGTCGTCCCGGCTGTCTGTGGCTGCAATCTGCACCGTGACCTCGCCCGTCGTCCAATCTCCGTCGTCCGGCGTCTTTCGGATGATCAGCGTAGGGCCCGTATGATCCATATTCGTGATATGTACGGTTTCCTTTCGGATATTTCCCGCACGATCCTTGACCCAGACTGGATAATCCCCATTCTCATCCACCCAATGGGTATGATTGGACGTCCAGCCCACACCCCCATCAAAGGAATAAGGACGATTTGCCAGGCCACTTCCCGCGCTCCCGTCAGGCTGCGGATCCTTTGCCGTAACAACAATCCTCACTTCGCTGGCCGTATTTGTATTATATGTAATGGCAACTTCCGGCGCTGTATAATCCACCCGCGTCACGGTTATGGTATCCTCCGCCATATTTCCCAGGGCATCTTTTACCCGGATCTGGTAAGTTCCGTTCTCCGTTATCTTCTGGCTGCTTTCCTTTTTCCAGCTCTTTCCTCCGTCATAGGAATACTGATCCACGCCGATCCCCTGCATTCCAGCGTCGTTTTTGTCTCCTGCCTTCACCAGGATCGAGGTTTCCGGCGCCCATTCCTCGGGTTCCAGGGAAAGGGTGAATTCCGGAGGCGTGGTGTCGATGTTATTAACGGTCAGTTCCGTTCTAGCCACATTTCCCATAGCGTCCCTTACCGCCGCCGTGATCACAGCATTCGCCCTCACCTCCAACTCGTGAACCTTCCCCCAGGTTTTCCCGCCGTCAAAGGACCAGGGCGCATCCGCCAAGCCGCTTCCTCCGCTTCCATCAGGCTGTAAGTCCTGCGCCGACAGGGTTATCGTGTTGCTCCGTACATTTGCCCTCTGATCCATGGATGCATGGAGAGCAGGCGCCGTACGGTCAATGTTTGCGATCACCACGCTTTTCTCCCCTACGTTTCCCAGCGCATCCCGCACTTTAATAATATAAGTGCCGTTTTCCGTATAAGTGTGGGAATTTCCCTTCCAGGTGCCGCCTGCGTCAAAGCTGAACGCCTGCCCGGCCAGTCCGCACCCTGCACTTCCGTCCTCCTGAAGATCTTTTCCTGCCACGCTTACCGTCACATTCCCGGAAGTCCATTCCCGGGAAAAGTCAATCCCCGTTATTTCCGGCCCCGTCCTGTCTATATTGTTGATCGATATACGGACAGGAGTCTGTTGCGCATTATTATTCCCGCCCGCATTCAGCCTGCAGGTATAGATACCGTTTCGCTCCACCGGAAAAACCGCCTGGGCGCTGGGCGAACCCTCGTTCCAGATATAAGGCGCCCCATCCAGGGTAATATTCCCCTTCACTTCACAGGCAGCCGTCAACGTCAATTCCCGGGCCCATCCTCGAGTGCTGGGCGTAAGGGTAAATACGGCAACCTCCGCCCCTTCTTCCTCTCCGCAATCCAGCTCATGCCCATCCACTTCTCCTTCTCTGGAACAATTCAGCGTACTATATTCGTGTGTATAGCTGTCATATCCATTGAATTCCGATGTGCCCGGCCCATGATACTCCGTAAAACTGATCGTCCCATATCCCTCCTCGGCGCCGCAGCTGCTATGCGTCCTCTTCACGTTCTGAAACACGGTATGCACATTTCCGTGGCATCCGCAGAACTGATCCAAATCCCCGCTCCAGAATCCGCCCATACCGCTTGTCTGTATTGTGCATGTACCTGCCTGATAACAGTTTTCCTCCCTCGAATGCTGATGATAGACGTCCCGGTAACATCCGCCTCCATCCTCCTTCGTTCCCTCATGATGGTGCCGGATGGAAACGGATACCCGCCCCGCTTCCTCCGCCCAGACAGACGAGCCTGCGCCTCCGAAGCTGCCCATCAAAAGCCCCAGACACCCTGCACCCGCCAAAGCAACCTGCAGCGTCCTTATTCCCGATCCTACTTTCATGAAATCCCTCCTGTTTTCCTAATAGTATTCTCATTCTCCACAGAGAATCCCGGACGCCGTGCACGCACCATGCCACAACGCGGCCCGCAGCCTAGCCTGCCTTCTAAACCGAAATGTCTGAAAATGCCCTTTTATAACCCGCTGATTTTTTCCTGAAACGGAAAAGATAAAGATTGAAAAGACAAGAAAAATAAATTATTGAATTATCTCATAAATATGTGGAAATCAAAGGGGAAGAATTCCCCAACGAAGCATCGTCGCACCCTATTTGAATCATCTTGGCGCAACAACGGACAAGAGCCATCCAAAATCTCTGTGAAAATGAAGATGTCCTCATTATAACAGCCGATTTTATGGAAATCAATCCCACAATTCTAAATAAATTATTAAATCGTTCGGTTTGCGGCCATGCCTGCAACACCTTTTGCATTTTCCCCTCGTCCATGCTATACTACATAAAACAAGCACATTCTTTTTCCAGCCGTAAAGGCTGTCATCAGGCGGAGGAAGCTTCCATGTTCGATGCGGACAAATCCACCCTCAGGTTAGTTCACAAATTTCACAGATTCCAGATCAGCGCTTTCCCTCTTCCCCTTCCGGAAACGGAAATGGTCACTCTCTCCATCATCCGCGATCTGAACCATGAAAAGGGCGTTGATTCCACCCTGATCTCTTCCATTGCCCAGATTCAGCAGGTAGCCGTACCTACCATCTCCAGGCGGCTCATAAAGCTGGAAGAAAAAGGACTGATCCGCAAATATCCCGTCGCCAATGACCGACGGAATACCTGTGTCGGAATAACCCGCCAGGGAGAAGCCGCCTTCCAGGAAGCGGTTAAAATTCTGTCCGCCTTTATCAACAAAGCGCTCTCCCATATCGACAGCAAAGAACTGGAACAGTTTTTCAAAACCTTTGATAAAATATACGAGGCTTTTTCCCAGGAATATGAAGCGCTTCGGAAACCCGAATGATTTTATGACAACAAGGCCCGCATCCGTGTTCCGGCGCGGGCCTTTAGGCTGATTTATATGGATGGATCAAACAGCATTTGAGCTGTTCAGGGATTTACTTTTCTGTTCTTATAGTAATATTCCAAATCTCTATCCGTGATCGGCCGCAGGACGCGGCAGGGGTTGCCGACCGCAACCACATTGGGCGGCACATCCTTTGTTACTACGCTTCCGGCACCCACCACGGAATTTTCTCCGATGGTCACGCCCGGCATGATCGCCACGTTGCATCCGATCCATACGTTGTCCTCTATCACTACAGGAAAAGAATACATCTCTCCATTGGGCCTAAGGGCCGGGTGTACCGGATGGCCTGTGGTGGCTATCGTTACGTTAGGGGCTACCAGCACGCCATTTCCGATGGTGATCTTATAATCGTCCACCAGAATTAGATTTGCGTTGAAATAACAGTTATTTCCTATAGTAACCGTTTTCCCTCTGGCCACGGTAAGAGGCGGCTCCATCCAGACATTTTCTCCCACACTGGCAAAGATTTCATGCAGCAGTTCTATCCTTTTCTCCCGTTTAGAAGGATGCAGCATGTTAAATTCATACATCAACGCTTTGGCTCTTGTCTGCTCCTCGATATACGCTCCGGTATCCGTCCACAGAAACCCTTTTTCCATCCTCTCTTCCATTGTCATTTTCTTCCGCCTTCCTTTCCGCCGTCATATCGGCCTTTCAGATCCGTGAAAACCTCATACTTCCTTCCGCCTATCTTCCGTTTTTCCTGCTGCCAAAGTCCGGATTAGGGTCTAGCGCGTAATGTTTCGCAGCCACTTATAGCTCTTATACCGCCTGTAGACAAAGGGCAATTTTACAAATTCATCCAGACAGATCACAAAATACACAGCCATGGGCGGCAGATGCAGCACAAAGGCGCAGATAAATCCCAACGGGACTGCGAAAAACCACATATCTATGGTATCACATATCAGGCCGAATCCGGTATCTCCTCCCGCACAGAAAATTCCGTTGTTTGCAACACAGTTTAACGCCTTTCCCACCACATAGTAGGAATTGATCCACAACATAACGAGCAGATACTTTTCCGCAGCAGGACTTAAATCCGCTGTCAGCCTCATGAACGGGCTTGCTGCCAAAATCAGCAGTCCTCCCAAAACCGCCAATAACAGCGTCATACGCACAATGAGCGGCGCGGCCTTCTTCGCCTCGTCAAGCTCCCCTTTTCCCATCAACGTACCCAGGTAGATTCCTCCCCCGCCAGCCAGCCCTCCGCATCCCACCATAGCGAAATTCCGCGCTACACTCGCCAGAGAATTGGCTGCCACCACATCGCTCCCTAAATGGCCCATGATCACAGAGTACATGGCAAAGGCGCTGCCCCAGCTCAACCCGTTCAGCGTGATGGGAAGGGCATACTTCCAAAAATCCTTTACCAGCTCTCTGTCCCGAAAGTTCATATATCCCGGACAGATCCGAATCCCTCCTTCGGACAGGGACTCAGCAATACACCAGACCAGTTCCACCAGCCTAGCCAGAAGCGTTCCCAGGGCCACGCCAACCACACCCATGCGGGGGATTCCCAGCCAGCCGAACAGAAATAGAGCATTGAGCAGCACATTTAAAATCAGGGCAGAAGACGCGATCAAGGTACTTTTTCTCACTTTACCCGCCGCCTTCATCACAGACTGGTACACGGAGGAAAGGGCCATGAACAGGTAAGATACCCCCACCATACGAAGATAGCGCACGCCATAGCCAATCAAGATCTCATCCCCAGTGAAAGCGCGCATCAAAAGCCCCGGAAACAGGCAGGCAAAGCCTGTGAAAACTCCGGCAATCAGCATCCCTGTTTTCAAAGACAGCCCTAAGATACGTTCCACCGCATCCCCGTCCCCCTTTCCCCAATACTGCGCGGCCAACACGCTCGTTCCCAGCGTCAATCCCACGAAAATCAGGTTCAGGACGAACTGAATCTGTCCTGCCAGAGATACCGCGGAAAGGGCATCCTGGCTCACATTTCCCACCATAATTACGTCAGCCGAACTCACCGCGGTCTGAAATATATTCTGAAGGGCCAAAGGAAGCGACAGAGATGCCACCTCGGCATATAATCTCGAATTTCCTTCCTTTTTCCTCATAGACTTTCCAACCCCTTTCTGATAGGATTATAGAAGATAAAAAAAGATTCAAATATCATTTTTAGGCATATGGATAACAGAATCGTATTTTTCTATGTTTCGATGGCCTTTTCTCAGCCACCGCGCAAACGGTTCTTCTAACATGTTAAGAAGGAGACGCCATGGACATTTTCATCACCCCCGCGCAATGCCCTGCTGAAATGAGGGAGGATAGTTCGGAAGTGGTTAAATATAATTTTACGGATTTTCCGGTCTATGCCAGGGTGGGATATCTTTCCCATTATCCCGGCATGCGAGCTGCGAGCCATTGGCATAACGATGTGGAATTTATTGTTGTCCTGAATGGACAGATGGGGTATTTCATCAATGGTGAGGAGTATTTGCTCCAGAAGGGACAGGGAATTTTCGTGAATGCAGACCAACTTCACTATGGTCACGATGTGGACGGCGCGGACTGTGAATTTCTGTGTTTTCTCCTCCTGCCTTCTCTGCTGGGAAATTCGCACAGGCTCCTCGCCTCCTGTATTCATCCGGTTTTAACCAATGCCGGCCCCGGAGTTCTTCTGGACCCGTCCGTTCCCTGGCAGCTTTCCGTCCTGGACTGGCTGCGGAGCATCTTTTCTCTCTGTTGCAGCCAGGAGGACGGATTCGAACTGGGTATCTTGGGACTTTTCTCCTCCATCTGGCAGCAGCTTTATCTGCATCTTAGCAGCATAGAACGCTCCTGCTCCGCCCAAACGCTCCAGCAGCTTCAGGAACTGCGGCACATGGTCGGTTACATCCAGTCCCATTATGCGGAAAAGATCACCCTATCACAAATTGCGGCCTCGGGACATGTCTGCCGCAGTAGCTGCTGCAAAACCTTCCGCGGCCTTCTCCATAAAACACCCTTTGCTTTTCTGATGGACTATCGACTGGAGCGGAGCATGGAGCTATTGTGCACCACCACATTTTCCGTCACGGAAATTGCCTATATGTGCGGTTTCTCCAATACCAGCTATTATATCCGCATGTTCAGCCGGGCCTTTGGTCATACGCCTGCCCGATACCGCGCTCTGCGATTCCCGGAGTAAATTCAGGAAATTGTCATGGCAATCATAAAAACCCACAGACAAACGCTGTCTGTGGGTTTTCCATATACTTTTTGTTCGCTGGTAATTGATTATCTCTTGGAGAACTGAGGCGCACGCCTTGCAGCTTTGAGGCCGTATTTCTTTCTTTCTTTCATACGAGGGTCACGGGTCAGATATCCAGCCTTCTTCAGAATAGGGCGGAAATCCGCATCCGCCTCCAGAAGCGCCCTTGCAACGCCATGCCTGATAGCGCCTGCCTGTCCGGTATAGCCGCCGCCTTTTACGTTTACTTTGATATCGAATTTTCCATCCGTATCCGTTGCAACCAGGGGCTGACGGACGATCACCTTCAACGTCTCAAGGCCAAAATAATCGTCCATGGGTCTTTTATTGATGGTAATGGTTCCGGTTCCGGGTACCAGATAAACTCTCGCGATGGATTTCTTCCTTCTGCCAGTTCCATAATATCTTGCTGCGTTAGCCATTTTCTATTTCCTCCTCTATAGAATCCTTCGGATTAAAGTGCCAGTACTTCCGGTTTCTGGGCCTCATGCTTATGCTCCGGTCCTGCATATACGTGAAGCTTGCTGTACATCTGTCTTCCTAAAGGTCCTTTCGGGAGCATACCCTTAACGGCCAGTTCGATTACCTGCTCCGGCTTCTTCGCCATTTTGTCTCTCAGAGTAGTTTCTTTCATCCCGCCCACGTAATCGGAATGATGATAATAAATCTTTTGATCCAGCTTTCTGCCCGTTACGGCAACCTTCTCCGCATTGACGATGATCACATAATCCCCCGTATCAATATGGGGCGTGAACTGCGGTTTGTTCTTTCCTCTCAGAATCTTGGCAACTTCAGATGCAAGGCGGCCCAGTGTCTGGCCTTCTGCATCGATCACATACCATTTTCTATCAATTTTAGCCGGATTCGCCATAAATGTTTTCATCGCTTACCTCATTTCTGCACTGTTTATGCGCATCTCAAGTTTGTGGACACAGCGCAGGCACAAACTTGGGGAGTGAAAGCCCAGATGCCTTCCACCCTGCTATCTCCATTGATTGGCTCAACCGGGGCATACCTGCGTATGGCAGACCCCTATGGATTGCTGATGCGGACAGCCCTGGGAATTGGAACCGCCCACCTGGATGCTTCTATTCAAAAATACCTTTCCGGGGCTTTGGTAAGGCATTTTTTCACTTCATCACATTGGATAATTATATTATACGCCCCCAGGCGTGTCAATAACTTTTTCCGCCATTTTTCCTTATTTTCGCAGAAAATGATTCCTTTTCACGCCCCGCCAGGATGCTGCCCAAAGAGGAACGCCCCAGGGGGAGCGGCGGAAGCCGTCTCATGTTCCCGCGCGCATTTCGCGCCATGCAGATGAGACCTGCTTCCCAGGAGGGCCGTTGCCCGACTGGGAAGCGTCCAGGGCTCATCGGAATGTCCGGCGCGACGGCGCGCGGGAACATGAGACGGCTTCCGCCGCTCCCCCTGGGGCGTTCCTCTTTGGGCAGCATCCTGGCGGGGCGTGAAAAGGAACGGAAAATGTACGGTTCCGCCTGGAGCGTCACGAAAATGTTGTTTTCCCCGTCCCTTCCTCCAGTTCCGGGAAACGATACGAGAGCAGAATCAGTCCCTTTGGCGGCGCAGTGGGGCCCGCTGCCCGGCGGTCCACGGCTTTCAGGATCCCTTCCATGGCTTCTGGGGCCAGATTTCCCTTTCCCACCTCCATCAGTGTTCCTGCGATGATGCGTACCATATTGTACAGAAAACCGGAGCCTGATATCCGTATCACAATCTCCGTACCCTTGCGCACCACCTGGCAGGCATAGATCGTCCGCACCGTCGTATCAGTCTGCGCTCCTGCGCTGCAGAAGCTGGCAAAATCATGTTCCCCCACCAAATAGGCCGCAGCTAACCGCATCCTCTCTTCATCGAGCGCCCGATAGGTAAAATAGCTGTACAGACGTTTTACCGGATCGGGAAACTCCTCATTTAAAATGCGGTATTCGTATGTCTTAATACTGGACGTTTTTCTGGGATGAAAAGAAGGCGGTACCTCCCTGGAACCGCGAATACGGATATCCTCTGGCAAACGCTGATTCAAAGCATAAGAAAACTTCTTGGCTGGAATACGTGCACAAGTATCGAATACAGCCACATTCCCCAGGGCGTGTACGCCTGAATCCGTCCGGCTCGCGCCGATAACAGCCGTTTTTTCCGAAAGAAGCCCACTTAAGCATTCATTTAGCACCCCTTCTATGGTGGTTCTCCCAGGCTGGATCTGCCACCCATGATAGTGTGTGCCATCATACGCCACCGTTAACATGACTCTTTGCATATTTGGCTCCCATCTGATCATTCTCGTCAAAACAACAGGTTCCCCACCACCACACAGGAAGCGAAATACACGGCCAGAACCACATAAGCCATATAATCCCTTTGTTTGTAGACGAGCGGCTTCATCTTCGTCCTGCCCTCGCCTCCTCTGTAGCAGCGCGCCTCCATGGCCATCGCCAGGTCGTTAGCCCTGCGAAATGCGGAAATGAACAAGGGGACCAGGAGGGGAACCAGGCTTCTCGCCTTCCGTATCAGGCTGCCGCTCTCAAAATCCGCTCCCCTTGCGATCTGCGCCTTCATGATCTTATCCGTCTCTTCCATCAATATGGGAATAAAACGCAGGGCAATGGACATCATCATGGAAATCTCATGCACCGGTACTTTCAGCTTTTTCAACGGGTTCAATAAGCTTTCCATCCCGTCCGTTAAATTGTTCGGCGTGGTGGTCAGCGTCATCACAGAGGAGCCGATGATCAGAAAGCTCAAACGAACAGCCATAAAAATAGCCGTCCTGAGCCCTTCCTTCGTTATGGTCAGCTTCCAGAGGGAAAACAGCGGTTCCCCCGGCGTCAGGAACAGGTTGAAAACCACGGTAAGAACCAAAAGGAACACAATGGCCTTCATCCCCTTTACCATAAACCGAAACGGCACGTGAGAAAGGCGGATGATACAGGCAAGGAACAGCGCCGCCAGCACATATCCCCATATATTATCCACCACAAAAAGGCCGATGATGAAAACGATTGTGGCCGTCAGCTTTACCCGGGGATCCAGCCTGTGGATCACCGAATCCGTCTGGTAATATTGGCCCAAAGTGATATCTCTTAACATACCGTTTTTCCTTCCCGGCAGTCTTTCCGTCCCGGCAGTTCCACTGCTTTCAAAATATTCGCGCAAGCCTCTTTTAACGTCGTCACATCCGTATCCACCTTCAAGCCTGCATCCTTCAACGTATTCATAATATAGGTCACCTGGGGAGCCGCAAGCCCCACCTCCTCCAGCGTGCGCACGTGGCGGAATACCTCCCTGGGCGTGTCGTCGAAAAGGATACTTCCCTTATTCATCACCACGATTCGATCCACATAATTGGCCACATCCTCCATGCTGTGGGACACCAGCACAATAGTCATGCCCGTTTTTTCCCGCAATTGGGAAATCTCCCCCAGGATCTCGTCCCTGCCTCTAGGATCCAACCCTGCCGTGGGTTCGTCCAGCACCAGCATATCCGGTTTCATAGCCAGAACGCCGGCAATGGCCACTCGCCTTTTCTGCCCTCCGGATAGGTCGAATGGCGACTGGGCGTAATATTCCTCTCCGATCCCCACGAGCTGCAGCGCCTCCCTGGCACACGCCTGAGTCTCTTCCTTTCCCAGCCCCAGGTTCTTCGGGCCAAAACACACATCGGAAAAAACGTCTATTTCAAAGAGCTGATGTTCCGGATATTGAAAAACGAGCCCTACCCGGCTGCGCAGCTGCCTTCTGTCGTAGTCCTTATCGTAAATATTCGCCCCGTTATAGGAAACCATGCCGCTGGTTGCACGGATCAGACCGTTTAAATGCTGCACCAGCGTGGACTTCCCGGAACCGGTATGCCCGATCAGGCCAATGAACTCCCCGTCGTCTATATGCAGGCAGATATCCTTTAAAGCGGCCACGGACAGCTCCGTATCCGCGCCGTATACATAATTCACATGCTCCAGATCCATTGCCATGGCAATTCAACCTCTTTCTTATTTCCGGGGACGGCAAAAATATGCCGCGCCATCTCACCTGCCTTTTCCTTACATCCTTCTGATCCCAGGGCAACTGCATGACCGATTGGGCGTCTCCCTTTACCCCTCTTTGGCTCTAGGCCCCTTTGCTTCCCTCCAGCTCGCACAGCGCGTCCCGCAGTTCTTCCGCCGTCAGGATCCCGTCCGGAAGAGGCAGGCCGTTCTTCTTCAGTTCATAGGCCAGAAGCGTGGCCTGGGGCACGTCCAGGCGCAGGGATTTCAGCCTTTCCACCTGAGAGAAAATCTCCCGGGGCGTTCCCTGCATCACCACTTTTCCAGCGTCCATCACAAATACTCTGTCCGCATGAATCACTTCTTCCATATAATGGGTGATCAGGAGGATGGTCACATTTTCCACATCATTCAATGCCCGCGCCGCCCGGATCACCTCCCTGCGGCCGTTGGGATCCAACATGGCCGTGGGTTCGTCCAGCACAATGCATTTGGGATGCATGGCCAGTACTCCCGCTATGGAAACCCGCTGTTTCTGCCCTCCGGAAAGCTTATTGGGGGAATATTTGCGGAATTCATACATCCCTACGGCCTTCAGGCTTTCTTCCACACGTTCCCAGATTTCCTTCGTGGGAACGCCCATATTCTCCGGACCGAATCCCACATCCTCTTCCACCACCTGGCCTATGATCTGGTTGTCCGGATTCTGGAAGACCATTCCGGCCGTCTGCCTCACATCCCAGGCATTTGATTCCTGGGATGTGTCCTTTCCGTCCACCCATACCGTCCCTGCTGTCGGCACCAACAGCGCATTGATGTGCTTGGCCAGCGTGGATTTCCCGGAACCGTTATGGCCCAGAATTGCAATGAAATCTCCCTGGCCCACCTGAAGGCTCACAGCGTCCACCGCCCGGGTGGATCCCATCTCGTTGCCCTCTTCGTCCCGCTTCACATATTCATATACCAGCTTGTCCGTCTCTATGATTGCCCGTTCCATCGCTTTTCTTTCATCCTGTTCAATTCCTTTTGCTCCCGTTCGGCGTACACGGGGAGCGATTCAATCGGGGCAGCCGTTCCGTTTTGATACCTTTACACCGTTTGTCCCGCCGCTCCGTCTGTGCGCTACTTTCCTATTGTAAAGGATTCCTCTGGGAATTACAAGACAAAAACTTCTGCCGTCATCCGGCAGAAGTTCAGATAATTTACATAGAAAACCATGAAAAGATGAACCGCAAAAGGATGCGTCAGGATTTAATAATCCTTATGCCCTCCTTCACCGAAAAATGAGGTTACCGCCATAATCGGGGCAGCATTCCATTCCAGCTGCATTGAATGGGGGACCGCTCTGTAAATATTGTCCTTATAGCTCGCTCCTGTTTTTTTCACTAATTTTTCCTTCAGCATGAGAAAAAATGGTTCCTTCTCAAACATTTCTCCATAAAAAACGACTTCCTGCACGCTCAGGAGCCGAATGGAAAATGTGACCGCATTGGCAAATGCCTCTTGGGCATTCTCAAGTATCTCTAAGGCTCCTTTATCTCCATTACAAGCGGCATCCACGAACATGGGAAACGTCAAACGCGAAAACACACCCTCCGTCTGTCTATACAAAAGCGGCGTACTCTCCTTCCCGAAACGCTCTCTGAGACTCTCCATCATCCCGTCCTGCGTCGCGACCGTGCTGAGACATCCCCGTTTCCCGCAAGAACACAGGCGACCGTCCGGGATAACCGTATAATGCGCAATACCATCAAACACCTCTCTGTTACCGCCGTAAAACTGGCCATCCAAAAAAAGGGTCACCCCCATGGTAGCCTCATTACGTATAAACAACATGTTCTGCGCCTTTTGGTCACGCTGCAAAAAAATATACGCATTAGCGAAACTACGCACGCTATTGGCAGCGATCACGGGAAATGAAAATACATCTCTCAGTTTATCCACAATCGGGACATTTTTGTCGTCCCAGAGACCGCCGCTATCGAGGATAATGCCGTTGGCGCAATCCACCACACCGCAGACGGTAATTCCCAATCCAATGATATATTCTTCCGAATAACTCTGATGCTCTATCACCGCACGGATTCTCCCGGCAACTTCCTCTACCACATATTGCAAAGTCAAATCCTGCGGGAGACAAATCGTCTCCTCATAAATTTTTTCTCCATGCAGATTCACGGCAGCAAACTTGGCCTGACCGACACCAAGGGCCAGGCCAAGCGCTACATGCTTTGAACGGCTGATCTCCACCAGCACCTCTCTTCTTCCCGCAGAACCGGCATTCGGTATGCTGATCCCTTCCTCCAGAATGCCTTCACTCATCAATTCATTGATAATAACAGTAATCGTCGCGGGCGTCAGTTTCAGCCGGGCCGCGATCTGTTTGCGTGACATCCCTCCCGATTCGTGCAGCAGACGCAAAATAGCGCTTCGATTGGCTATCTTGATGTCGGTCATATTGGTTCCACATAACATGTTTCCATCCTCTCCGCTACTGTATTCACTTCGACACATCGCTTCTGCTCATTGCAGGAGTATCAGTTTATACGTTTTCAGTATATAAGACTTTTCCAAAATATGTCAACATTTATCCTTATTCTTTAATCCCCTGGGATGCAATGCCCGCCACAAAATGTTTCTGGAGAATGAAGAAAAAAAGGATCACCGGAACGGAACAGAGCACACCGCCTGCCATTTGATGGGGAAAACGGTTGGCGAAATAATCTGCCAGGGTCGAAAGCCCGGAAACCACAGGTACTTTATCCCTGTCGCGAATTACGATTAAAGGCCACATCATATCCTTCCAGGTGGTCAGGCCGGAAAGGATTGCAAGGGAAACCACAGGCGCTTTCAGAACGGGAAGAATAATCGTGGCATAGATTCGAAAATGCCCGGCGCCGTCCATCATCGCCGCTTCATCCAATTCGCGCGGAACAGAAAGGATGAATTGCCTCATCAGAAACACCGCAAAAACGGAGAAGAGCCTTACGATCCACAAAGCCGTCCGGGTATTGGTCAGTCCGATGGCAGCCAGCGTATTATAGCGTGGAATAATAAAAATCTGCTCCGGGACCATCATGATGGAAAGGCAAAGCATAAACAGCGCTTCTTTGCCCGGAAACCGCAGCCGAGCAAACGCGTATGCAGCCAGCGAGCCCAAAAGCACCTGTCCCAAAATGGATATTGCTACGGATAACAGGGAATTTAAAAACCATTGTGCCACAGGGAATACTTCCAGGATCTCTCTATAATTAGTGAGAATCCATTGTTCCGGCAGGATCTGAAGCGGGATCCTTGTGGAGTCTTCAAATGTCTTGAAGGAGGTCAGAAGCATCCAGACGAACGGTATCACCATCACCGCCACGGCAATGGACAGCACGAGGTAAATTACCCATTTTTTTCTTCTCATGTGAGACTCTCCTCCTCCCAATTCAGGCATAAAATACCCACTTTTTCTGCAATTTGTTCTGGATCAAAGTAACTGCCAAGATGATCAGGAAAAGACATACGGAAATTGCAGAACCATAACCTTCATTGAATTCTCCCCGAAACGTTAAATCATAGAAGTAACGTACCACCGTTCTGGACGAATCGATGGCAGGTGATGATGTGTTATACTGGGTGGAAGGGATCAGCATATAAACGATCTCGAATTCTTTAAACATGGAGATCACGGCAAGGGTCAGTACGAAATACAGGGTAGGAGTGAGCAGTGGCAGAGTGATATAGAAAAACTGTTTCACGCCGCCTGCACCGTCTATCCTCGCCGCCTCATAGTAGGTAACAGAAATATTCTGAAGTCCCGCAAGGATGACGATAACCTGGTACCCGATCGCCGCCCATATGATAACCACTGCACAGGAATATAATGTATAGTGTTTGTCGATCAGCCAATCCACTTCCCCTCTCCCAAAGGCCCTAAGAATGCTGTTAATCATGCCATAACGTGTATTGAGCAGCCACCTCCAGGTCAACGCGATGGCCGATGGGGCCGTCACCAGCGGGAAAAAGATCAGTGTCCGGAAAATACCCTTTCCCCGAATCCGGCTATTCAACATTACCGCCAAAACCGTTGCGATTACCAGAATGCAGGGGACGCAGATCAGGACGTATAGGACGGTATTTCCAAGAGACTGGCGGAAATTGTCGTCCTGAAATACTTTTATGTAATTTTTCAGTCCGATAAACTTTCCCTCCGATAAAGCCTTGCGATCCGTAAGGCTAATCCAGATATTATTGAAAAATGCGTAAAAATGGAATACACCAAGCCCCAGGAACAACGGCAGAATAAATAAGTATCCGGTTATAATCTCCTTTTTCCTCCTTCTGCCCATTTTGCGTTTTTCCATAAGTCCCTCCTTTTACAGATTCGGCCTAATCAAGATAGTGCAGAGGCTGTTTTAAGAAATAGAATAATTCAATATACGGCATCTCTATTTTGAATGGCACAACCGCATATTGCTGTATTGCTATCAATTGCAACAGCCTCTGCATCCTCTTGGGATCTCAAGATCTAATTTCCCTGCTCTTCAGCGATCAGCTCATTGATGGCTGTCTCCAGGTTCGCCAGTCCTTCTTCTGCGCTGATCTCACCGTTGAATACGGGGATCAGGTTCGGGCTGATCTGTCCCAGGCAGGAATAATTGCACAGCGGAACGTCCCATATTGTCACCACTCTTTCCGCCTCTTTTGCATAAACCTGCGCATAATCATGGAAGGCCTTCCAGGCATCGAACGCGTTGACATTTGTGGGCAGATGCCATTCGATCTGTGCGAATGTCTCCATCGCCTTTTGATCCATGGTATACCAGGTCACAAAGTCCCATGCCGCGTCAAATTTTTCTGTACCGCTATTGATCACCAGGTTATTCATGGTAACGGTAGACAGATAATTCGTGCCGGATGTGGGTCCGTTGGGGAACGCGATGTATTCCAACGAATCCTTGACGGCCGTTCCCTCAAAGAGCCCGTTGGCTCCAGGATCAGGGCATACCACGATCATTGCCGCCAGGCCAGATATGAAAAGGGACGTTGGGCTCGTCTCCACAAGGGTATCATAGTCGGCCTGCGCACCGCTGGCGATCATCCTTCGCATCATTTCCAACATTTCAACGGATTCCGGTACATTGAGGGCACATGCAGTAACATCCTCATTATACAGTTTGGCTCCATTTCCGGTGAGCAGGAGCAACGTGCCATGAGCGGGTTCGTTGATGGAAAAGGCAGATGCAAATTCACTGCCTCCCTCGGCCTTGATCTTGGTATTCAGCTCTTCCGCAATGGCCTCATAATCGTTCCAGCTCCAGCCTTCTTTGGGATACTCCACCGCATATTTATCGAAAATAGCCTTGTTGTAGCAGATCGCATAAGAATCCGTATAGCATGGAAGACCGTAGAGCTTATCTCCCACATAATTTTGTTTTAACGGATATTCCAGAAATACACCAAAATCCAAATTATCCTGCGCCGCCCTCTCCTGGAGTTCAGCCAGCTTTCCGGCATTTCCCCACAGCCGTGTCTGCAGCCCTGCCCAGAGGACATCCGGACCTTCTGAAGTGCCCAAAACAGCATTCATCAAAGTTCCGTATTCGGACAACGGTGTTACCTGTAGCGACACATGTACTTTGTCCTGGGAAGCATTGTAAAGCTCTACCATTTTATTCATCTCGTTTTCCATGGCCCAGGTGGCAAATGTGATCTCTACAGCCTCACCGTCCGCCTCCTCTTCTTCTCCGGCAGACTGTTCCAACTGTGCATTGCCCTCATCCGGTGTATCCGCAGGGGCTTTCTCTTTTCCGTTTCCGCATGCAGCCATGGATAATACCAAAGCCAACGCCAAAAACAAACTAATAATCCGTTTCATTTCAGACTCCCTTCTGCCTGTCTTATCAGGCATCCAACTCGGAATGGAAACAACCCATTCTTTCTCTTCAACGCCTTATAAATTTTCCTATCTTCGTGCCGGAGAAAGCATAAAAGTCCTCTTCATCTGCCATATAATCGATGGAAAATGCATCCTTAAACAAATCTGCTTCCACTTCTACGGCCCGTAGAGCCCTACATAGATTCCCAACCCGTCCCTGATGTACCCGGTTCAGATGATCCTTTCCCAGGGAATGCGCCACCACCAGCCTTCCTCCTCTTTCCAGCGCCCTTGCCAAACAAAGAACCAGCTTTTCTTTATCCTCGAAATGGGGATAAGCGTTATGCAGGATAATCGCATCAAAGCATTTCCCCTGAAAGGAATAAAAATCGCCACATAGAAAGCAGGCTGAGGTATCGGCATATTTTTTCCGTGCGAGCGCCACCATATTTTCCGCCAGGTCCAAGCCTGTTACATGGGGCGTCGCTTCCAGGAGATACCCCGTCAATACCCCCGTTCCGCAGGCCAGATCCAATACCTTGTCGCCTTTTTGAATACCGGCCAAAGCCACAATCCGCCTGAGTTTTTCGCCGCTGCAATGATTCATGCCATCCCACCGGTCTGCAATCTCGTTAAAATAAGAACCTATTTCCTCCGTTGACATTCCCTGAAGTAAACCTCCCTTTTCATCCTTCCAAAGTGACCTCAATCTTTCCCGGCGGATTGACATCGCTTTAATAAAAAGCGATATCCGGCTCCTTCCCTTCTTTTCTATGGAGGGTCTCCGGATCTATAGCCTTTCCGTCCACGACATTCCATCCCAGGAGCGCTTCAGGAGGATCTACAAGCTTCATGGATAACGCCCCTGCAGGGCAGGTTTCCACGCAGCAGCCGCATCCCATACAGGAAGAAGGATTGACAAACAACGCTTCATCGCCATAATCCGGGTCAAATTTTCTATGTATTGCGTCGAACATACAACGCCTTTTGTAGCATAGACCGCAGTCCGTACACTTCTCCGGATCCAGGACGGCCCGAAATCTGGATTTATTGTATATCTCCCGATAGTGGTATTTTCCTCCAGTTGCCGTGATATGGCGCAGACCGGAGCAGGTATTCACATTACAACTGCATAGAATCGTGCCAATTTCCTCCAGATCCATAGTATGTGCCACCACATGGACATGGGGAACCCGTTTTCCCGACTTCTGGATGTAGTCGAACATTTCCTCAAATGAGACCTCTTTTCCCAGGTTATGCGCAATCATAAAGTCTGCGGTTTCATCCGCTGAGATGCAGACATGGTCATCCTGGCAATACTCCGGATAGCGGGTACGGCAAGCACATTGATTCTGCGTCAGTTTCTTTTTGCTCCTGAGGATCTCTTTATAATTCTCCACTGGAAGAAGCTCTGGGCAGTCTTTGACGGAATCATAGCGCGGGCAGATCTGATTCAACCCATGTATTCCCTTTTCCATCAATTCATGCATGGTTTCCTCAATGCAGGCAGCAAAATCATATTCATGAAACATGGCTACACCCTTGTAATAGGCCGGGCCGTTCTTTATCATCCAGTCCGGATTGTTCTGCAGATCCGCCCAAAGAGCACCGCCGGGCGTCACGATAGGTTCTCCTGTGAATTTATCATAAAAAATATCTCCGCTAAAATATCGGTCTTCCAATTGCCTACGTACAAATTCCTTGTCCATACCCAGCGTCTCAATAAAAGTATCGGAAACCATATGATCCCCCAGTTGCGGCGTCCATTCCGGATCCGGCAGCGCAAGCAGTATTTTTACGCACTCCGGGCTCATCTTATGGGCCAGAAGCCACGGCATATAACGCGGGTTTTCAATACGAGGTTCTATCCTGCGGGCCAATTCTATATAAGAGGGGTCGATTTCTTTGTTTAATATTTGATTGAGTTCCTTTAACAATTCCGGTTCCGTATTGGTGTAATCTGTATTCATACTAACTCCCATCTGCCCGCTTTGGCGGGCGCTCAATTCAGGCAAAGGAAACTTCTTTTTCCGTGAAACCGCTGGGTATTGCGCTAACCTCCATTTTCCCGCCCTGGCGGACACTCAACTTAGGATCGCAAAAGCTTCGGCCTTATGCCAACTCCCATCAGCCATTTCTTAAAAACTGCTGGCAGAATAAATTATTGTCCTTCTTTTCCAGGCTGTCTGCCGCCCGTGGGATGATAGCCCAATAGACTCTCCGGAGGATCCACGAGCTTCATGGTCAGAGCGCCTGAAGGACAGGTTTCCACGCAACAACCACAGCCCATGCACTGAGTCTCGTTGACACATCTCCCATGGAGCCCTTTTTCCACATAATATCTGGTCTGAATTGCGCCGAACATACACCGGGATTTCTCGCACAGACCACAGTCTATGCACTTGTCCGGATCGAGCTGCGCCCTGAAACGGGACTTAGTATAATAATCCCAGGGCTTCTGGGTGCTCCCATAATTGTGCATATTGGAAAGAACGCCGCAGGCTGTCACATTACAGTTGCACAGAACGTCGGAATAAGATGTGATCCTGGTATTGGTTTCATCCATCATATCATTGTTCCGTGCAGTATGTACAAAAGGCTCCTTTTTCCCTGCCTTCTGCACGATATCGAAAACTTCCTTCCAGGAGTACTGCCGGGAAAATCCCATATCGATTAACAGCTTTGCTGCATCATTCGCTTCCACACAAACAAAGGGGTTCTTTTCCGTATCCGGATGGCGGAATCGACAGGGACAATCTATAATCGTTAACAATTCACAGGACTGCAACACCGTTTTATAATTTTCGATGGGCAGCAGCTCCGGGAAATCTTTTACCGCATCATAGCGGGGCAGGATCCTGCCTCCGGAGGGGTTTACCCAGTCCGGATTGCCCACTCTGGACGCCTCCGTCGAAGCCTCCATCCGGGGTGCCAGCTCATTTTCCAAAAACATCTGCAGCACAATATAATAAGCCCGTCCATTTCGTTCCCTCCACACTGGGCTGTGCTGCAGATCCATCCATTGTACCGGATCTGTCCGGACTTTAGGACCGACCTCTGGATCCGGCATGATATCGGCACTGAAAAAACGATCCATGATCTGTGCGTCAACCTCATACTTATCCATTCCCAGCTTCTGAGCAAAAGCGTCTGATACCTTTAATTCGCCAATCTCTGGCGTCCAGTCCCGATCTGGAAGTGCATCGATTACCCGGGCCTCTTCCGGTGACATCTTATGCGCCAGCATACAGGGTACATAGCGTGATTTTGGATGATCATTCAGAATCTTTTCTGCCACAGAAAAGTAGACGTCATCCAGCTCCCTTTGCAGTATTCGGTTTACCTGATCTCTAAGTTCCTGTTCCATACATCGTACTCCTTTCTCTCCAATCTGATTGAAAACTGCCAACCCCTCATAAATCCAGCAAACGCTACCCGGTCGGTGGTTATCTCGGTGTATGTGTTTATATAAATTAATTTGCTTTATTAATTTATATATTATAAAAATACGAGCCAAGCGGTCAAATTTAAATATTAATTAATTTAAAATATTAATTTATTTTATGCTATCATATTCCTCAACAGAAGTCAACATAAAACTTTTTAAACTCTTTTATTTTATTCATGCTCCTGTACTCTTTCTGCTCAGTTCTCCGATCCTGCTTCCTCTTTTTCCCCTAATACTCCTCTCCGGTCACTATCCTAACAAGGTCGGGAAAAGCAACGCCCCCTCCTCTCCAATAAACCGCACATTCATGCGTTTGCTCTGCTGCACCACAACAAAAGGGTGGCACATTCTCCGCCACAATGATAGAATAGGAAAAACGCCAGAAGGCTTATTCTGCCGGAAAGGAGCCCCGCCATGCGCATACTCATCGCAGAAGACGAACCCGAAGTAGCCAAAGCGCTGAAAATCATGCTGGAACGCAGCCACTTTGCCGTGGATACAGTGGACAATGGCAGGGACGCCCTAGATTACCTTACCGGAGGAAAGTACGACGTGGCCGTGCTGGATATTATGATGCCCAAAATGGACGGCCTGGAGGTTCTCGGACATATCCGGACGCAGGGCCACTCTCTTCCGGTTCTTCTCTTAACCTCCAAAAGCGAGATCGAAGATCGGGTAATAGGCTTAGACGCAGGAGCAGACGACTATCTCACAAAGCCCTTTGCCGGAAGTGAATTCGTGGCCCGCGTCAAAGCCTTGGCGCGGCGGGCCCAAAGCTTCACCCCCCAGGTGATCACCCTGGGAAACCTGTCCCTTGACTGTAATTCCTTTCTCCTGTCCGGCCCGTCCGGATCCATTCGGTTGAACAATAAAGAATTTCAGATGATGGAACTTTTCCTGCGCAATCCCCGTAATATTTTCTCCGCATCCTGCCTCATGGAACGGGTCTGGGGATATGATTCCGAATCTGGCATGGATGTGGTCTGGACCTATATTGCTTTTCTAAGGAAAAAGCTAAAACACCTGGAATCTGACGTACAGCTGTGTACCGTCCGTGGCGCAGGATATACATTAGAAGAATCGCGGCCGCGGATTTAAGACTCAATGCAGTCATTTAAGGCCATGGTATCTTTCCAGTCTGGGCCCTTCCCGGGCTGCGGGCGAAAGAGGCGGGCTGCGATTCCGACAGGGAGGGGGAAGGCCATTGGATCCTTTTCAGGCGCCTATCATGCCATGAAGAGGAGACCTGCTTCCCAGAAGGGACACACCCCGACTGGGAAGCGTCCAGGGCTCCTCGGAATGTCTGGCATGAGCGCGCCTGAAAAGGATCCAATGGCCTTCCCCCTCCCTGTCGGGATCGCAGCCCGCCTCTTTCGCCCACAGCCCGGGAAGGGCCCAGACCGGAAAGATACCATGTCCGTAAGTTGACTGCAATGGATTTAAGTCCTGCATCCGCTGCAGGCCCGTAGGGAGGAACGTATGCCCAAAACTCTGAGACATAAATTCATCTTGATATCCATGTCCGCCCTGTCTGTGGTTCTGTTTCTTCTGCTTTCCGGAATCAACCTGGCCAATTACTGGGTTTCCACCGACAGACAGGATCGCATCCTCCACGCTATTGCCGCCAACAGACATCCCTTCCCTCCACGGCTACCCAAGGAGCCTCTGGGAGCGCCCCCTTCTCCGGAAGCCAACGCTATGCTGCGTTTTTTCGTGATACGTCTGGATGAAAACGGCGACATCACCGATCTTTTCCTAGAGCATATCTCTTCCGTTACGGCCTGGGAGGCTGAAGCCTATTCTCGCAGGATAAGAGAAACCGGACGGTATTCCGGATATTGCGGGGAATATCGATACTATGTGTGTCAGGATGGCACAGGAACCCTGCAAATCTTTCTCAACAGCAGCAATCAGCTGCAGTTTATGAAAACACTGCTGCTGCTTTCCCTACTCATCGCCTTGGGAAGCCTTCTGTTTCTGTTCTTCCTCGTTTCCTTCCTGGCAAAATGGGCCGTCCGGCCCTATGTACGAAATATGGAGGCCCAGAAACGTTTCATCACAGACGCCAGCCATGAACTGAAAACGCCGCTCACTTCCCTTTCCACCAGCGCCGATATGCTCCTCTTGGAGGACGGCGAGAACGAATGGGCTGCAAACATCCGGCGCCAGACAGAACGTCTGTCCCGCCTTGTGACCAACTTGGTCACGCTCTCTCGCCTGGACGAGGAGCTGCCAATTCCAGAAAAGGAGGATTTCCCGCTGGACGACATTCTATGGGAAAGCGCGGAGCCTTTTCTTTCCGTGGCAAAGGCGGAGGGAAAGCGCCTGGAAATCGATCTGGAAGACGGGATGCGCCTGCATGGCGATCCGGCCGCAATCCGTCAGATGGCTTCCCTACTGCTGGACAATGCGCTGCGGTATTCCGATCCCGGCGGTTCGATTCGCTTAACCGCCCGGCATATGAGGAAAAAAATCCATTTGGATTTTTTCAATACCTGTGAAAAAATAGATACGAAAGACCTGAATCGGCTGTTTGAACGGTTTTACCGGATAGACCGATCCCGCGCCAGTAAAACGGGCGGAACGGGCGTTGGCCTATCCATCGCCAGAGGCATAGCCAGGGCGCACGGCGGAGAGATTACGGTCAAAAGCCGGGATGGGAATTCCATCTGCTTCACCATCATTCTCTAAGCCCGCGCCTTCGGGAATCCGGTTTTCCTCCCCCCGAAAAGGTGCCCATCACGTCAATCCGGATGGCCGAAGCATCCACCAGGGCTTCCGGATTTTCCTTCTGTTCCTCTTGTGTGGAGGGAATCGTCCCCTCCAGCTGCCCCTTGACGCTTTCCGCCCGAAGCATCACGGTATCATACAGCATCCTGGCTCCTTCATCGTATTCTTCATAGGAATACATGGCGTTGGGATCCGTCTTTACCAGTTCGTCTATCTGGCTGCGGATACGCTCATAGGTCTGCTCAAACTTCCCTCCGAAAACATATTCTTCCACAAGCTGTCTGTAATAGCTGTGGTATTGTTCCAAATATGTTTCGTTTTCCAAAAGGGCATCGAAGAACTGCGTACCGGAAAAAGGATCGTCCACAGGATCATTGATCATTGCGGAAGCATCCCCCTCTTCTCCTCTCCCTCCTCCTACGGACATACCGCCAAAGGATAGATTGTAATCCCAAGGTAGGATGTTCAATTTTCCACCGCATTCATACAGATAATAGTTATGGGCCATAGAACCGCTTAAACTGTCCTCATTGACCACAAAGGAATGAACCGCCATATAGCGGAGCAAATTGTCCACATCCATATAATTTTCCAGCTCTTCCCCTTCACTGGCCTTTTTTAGGGCTTCCACCACCCTGGCATGGTCTTTCTGGGAGCTTTTTCCCACGCTTCCTTCCCAAATGGTGGAATAGCTGTCCGGATCTTCATCCACATAATTCAGATTCGCCCCACCGCTGCCCATGGAGAATCCACCGGGAAAACCGGGAGGCATCCCTTCTCTTCCTCCTTCCGGCAATTCCATGTCAGGCGGTTTCATATTGTCAGAGCGTCTACCGGCCTCAGAGAACATTCCGTCCGCCGAAGGATTCCCAGATCCGGAAGGCTTTCCAGTCTCAGAAAAGGTTCCGTCCGCCAAAGGAGTTCCAGATCCGGAAGGCTTCCCAGTCTCAGAAAAGGTTCCATCCGCCGAAGGAGTTCCAGATCCGGAAGGCTTTCCAGTCTCAGAAAAGGTCCCGTCCGCCGAAGGATTCCCAGATCCGGAAGGCTTCCCAGTCTCAGAAAAGGTTCCGTCCGCCGAAGGATTCCCAGATTCGAATGACTTCCCGTTTTCGGAAAAAGGCCCGTCCACCGAAGCATTTGCGGCCTCAGAAGAACGCCTGTCCTCGAAAGGATTCCCATTCGCAAACGCCGTATCTCCATCGAAATGCATTCCCGCTTCCTCCGGCCCACCCCGGCCCATATCCATCCCTTCCGGTTTATAAAGCTTCCCGTTTTCCACTCCATAATTGCGCAGCAGGAAACTTTCTTCCACCGCCTCCAGAGCCAAATATACGCCCCAATAGCTGCCGTTTACCGAGATTTTAGCATAATGATACAAGGAGGCATCCACATCCAGGAAACGGTACATATCATATACCACCGCTTCCTTCATATTGGTAGCATCCGCGAAATTATTATTCAGAATCAGCTTATCCAGTCCTTGACAGGTCTGACCTTCCACATAATGGTCAAACTCCAGCTTGAAGCTATATCTATCGGTCTCCGGATCGGCAGCGATAGAAGACAGGCTCGTATTCCCCTTAGTCCGTATTCCCACCTGATACAGCCGTTCTCCGTCTATAATCACATCGCACTGATAATAGGATTCCTCCATTGCATGCTCCAGCATGTCTTTCCAGTCCTCTTCTTCCATCAGGATCTCAATCTGAAGGATCCTATCCTGATTAAACAGGCCCGATTCATATGCTGCTAATACCCTTCCTCCTCCCATTACCTCCACTACCTGTTCAGAAAAGGCCATGGCCATCAAACAGGAAAGGACTGCCGCCGCCATAAGTACTGCCACAATTTTTGTCACATGCCTGTTCGCAATCATACCCGCAACTCCAATCCGCCCTAAGGCATATCCGATTCATGACATATATTCCCCGTTGTAGCTTACGAGCACCACGTTCTCCACCCCGTCTATTTCACAAAGCCGATTGACAAAGGAAGTGGATGCATCCTTCATGCGCAGTTCTGCCGTAACTTCAATGCCGCCCTGCCCTACGGTTTTCGTCTTCACCACATATTTATCCACACTCTGCCCGAGCAGAACGAACGCCTGCTCCTCCGTCTTTTCATCCTTACAGGTTAACACGGCCAGATAGGGATTTACATGCGTTTTTCGGTTTGCAAAAAGCAGAAGGATGAGCCCAATGAATAAAGAACCCATTACTGCCAAGGGAATCATTCCCGCTCCGATCACGATTCCCACCGCCAAGGCCCAGAACAGATAGAAGATCTCCATAGGTTCTTTGATCGCTGCGCGGAAACGTACAATGGACAGCGCACCTACCATACCCAAAGACAGAACCACGTTAGATGTCACGGCCATGATCACCAGCGTGGTTACCAAAGACAGGCCGGGCAGCGTGAGGGCAAAACCCGTGGAATACATCACACCGGAACATGTTTTCTTATAAATAAGAAAAATAAAAAGGCCCAATATACAGGCAAAAATCATACCCAGCAAAGTGTCCAATATGGAAAACTCCGACACACTCTCCAAAAAACTCGATTTAAAAATATCATTAAATGTCATCTTAACTCCCATCTGCCCGCCTTTGCGGGCACTCCAATCACGATCGGGAAATCGGCTGTTTTCTCGTTTACTCCCGTCTGCCCGCCTTTGCGGGCATTCCAATCGCGATCGGGAAATTGGCCGTTTTCTCGTTTATTCCCGTCTGCCCGCCTTTGCGGGCATTCCAATCGCAATCAGGAAATTGGCCGTTTTCACGTTTACTCCTATCTGCCCGCCTTAGCAGGCACTCCAATCTTGATCGGGAAATCGGCTGTTTTCTCGTTTATTCCCGTCTGCCCGCCTTTGCGGGCATTCCAATCGCGATCGGGAAATTGGCCGTTTTCACATTTACTCCTATCTGCCCGCCTTAGCAGGCACTCCAATCTTGATCGGGAAATCAGCTGCTTTCTCGTTAACCACCATTCTGCCGTCTGCAGGTGTCTCTTACTTCAAGGCAACTTTATACGGCAACAAATATGTCACATTTTTGCGGCTCCCAAAAAACTTCTTATCCAAACCTCCTGCAAGCCGCATATTTGGAAAAAGCCTGACGGCGGCAGTCGCCCAATTGGATCAGTCCCGCGATTACATCCGGAAGAAATTCATCGTATTTTACTTCCAGGATCATACGCCCCGGCTCATCGGAAATATCCACATCCACAGGAACAGCTTCCAGAAATTCCTGATGGAAAAGAGTACTGCGGATATTAGAATCAAAGGTGATCCGCACGTTCCCGGCCTTGCACACATAAGGCTCCCGCAGATAGGAAACCAGGACGCGGGGACGTAGCTGCTCGCTCTTCATCTTTATATACAATTCCTGCACCAGTTCGGCAGCATGGTCAAGCATCCACCCCGTATCGCCTGCCAAAAGCCTTCTGCATTCCGCTTCCTCAATCCGGGCATCCAGTTTCATACACAGGTCACCCGCTTTCCTCTTTTTCTCCAGCTTCAGAAACGACAGATCATCATTGTAATAGCGAATACGGAATTTCTCCCGCATAGCTACTCCATTGATCTTTTCCCGAAGCGCCCTGTCCCGATAATTGTCAAAATAAATACTCCGGATCAGATACTGTCCTTTATGGTCCACATTCCCGTCCTGCCTCATCACTGGTATCAGACGGGAACGCAGCAGCAAATACTGTGCATATGTAATGCTATACTTTAGTTCATGACGATACTTTCCGTTTCCCATAGTTCTCTCCCGCATCGTTTTCTTCTTCCACAGGCCCGCGCTATGAACAGAGTATAACGGCCCTTCCTGAAATGAACCTGAAAAATGCCATGAAGATTTTGTGAAAAGGCGTCTCGCACGCTGCCTCCGACGATTTCCCTGCTCGCCGCTCAGCCCGCATGTCGCCTTGTGGATTGTATGTCCTGTGTGCAGGCCTAAACATAGAAAAACGCCGCAGGGCATTCCCCACGACGTTTTCCTCAAGATCCTAACCGCCATGCCTGCTTCAGCAGGCATCAATTCATGGTTGAAACATGGCTGCAAAGGCATTTTTCAATTTATTCTCCAGCCAGCCCCATCTTTCTCACATTTTCCCAGGCTTCCTCGTCAAATTGCCTGTCCTTATAATAGAATTTCCGATCCTCCTCCGTAATCTGGCGAACCACCTTACAGGGATTTCCACAGGCGATCACCCAATCCGGGATATCCTTGGTCACCACGCTGCCTGCGCCGATTACCGTGTTGCTCCCAATATGGACACCGGGCAGAATCACCGTATTTCCTCCGATCCACACGTTATCTCCGATCGTCACGCCGATACCATATTCATAGGCGGAATTGCGGGAATCCGGATGTACAGGATGTCCTGCGGTATAAATGGCCACATTGGGCGCCATCTGGCAGTAATCCCCAATTTTCACCTTTGCCACATCGATAATTGTGCAATTATAGTTGGCAAAGAAATTCTTTCCCACCTCGATATGGGAACCGTAGTCACAATAAAAAGGCGGATTGATGAATGCGCCCTCCGATTTCCCCAGAAGCTCCTTCACGATCTTCCCGATCCCTTCAAAATCGGAAACATCCGTTGTATTCAGCCTCTGCAGGATCTTTCTGGTCACACACTGTTCCTTGAACACCTCTCCGTCCGAAATGTAAACCATTTCTCTGTCTCTGCGCTCAATATTGTCCATTGTTGGCCTCCTTGACGTATTTTTTCGTTTCACTGTCCAGTTTTATACGGTACGGCGTTCCGACAGAAAACCACCGCCGGAAACGCTCCGAATGATTTCATCATAATATGAAATTCCCATTTTTTCTAACACAATCATCCGCATTTCTAATACAATCGTATCCTTTTTTATATCCCTGCTAAGAACCTGATGTGGTCAGCTTAAGGCTTGTCCTTAAGCTGACCACACTGTGCCAAGCGGCATTGGGGAGATGGCACCCTCTGTGACCCCAACAAGCAGACGCAGCACGGGACACGAAATGGGAACCATCGAACATTCTTGCTATAATAAAACAGGGTGGAACAGCCCTTATACAGCCATTCCACCCTATCCATTTCTTTCCGCCCCCTGTGTGTATATCGCAGGTATCAGAACCGTGATACAACGTCAGTCAGGGAGTTTAAACGAAATTTCAAACCTGTTCCTTTTACACCAGC
The DNA here is from genome assembly GCA_947650005.1 of uncultured Lachnospiraceae bacterium. Taxonomy (GTDB): domain Bacteria; phylum Bacillota; class Clostridia; order Lachnospirales; family Lachnospiraceae; genus Eisenbergiella. The sequence goes on along the minus strand of CANSTU010000014.1, from coordinate 4,212 downwards.
TCAAGGACAACTTCCATTGCTCCGTCGCCCTTTCTCTGGCCGATCTTGATGATACGGGTATAACCGCCCTTACGGTTGACATACTTGGGAGCGATTTCATCGAAAATCTTAGCGGGCATATCCACCTTTTTGGTGTTACGCTTCCGGCCTGCATGCTCGGTGGGAACCTCTGTAATGGGATAGAGAACCCTCAGCATCTGCCTTCTGGCATGAAGCCTGCTTGGCATATCCTTCTTGATCTCCTTTTCCACTTCGTCGTACACGGTCACTTTCTTCCCGTCCACAACTTCCTTCACACGCTTGCCATCCTTGTCTTTTCTGGCAACCTTGGCAGTCACCTTGACGGTTTCAAAGTTGTCCTTCTCCTTTACGCCCATAGCGATAATGCCTTCTGCGATCTTACGCACTTCCTTGGCTCTCGCTTCTGTGGTAATGATCTTGCCATGGTAGAGCAGATTGGTTACCTGGTTTCTGAGCAGCGCTTTTCTCTGGCTCGATGTTCTACCTAATTTTCTGTATTTAGCCATTTTCTATTTTCTCACTTTCCTTGATGGTACATCCGGCCACGCTCTTCGGACTTACTCACCGAATGAATCTTTCCACAGGTTGCTCCGGCATCCCCGCGCTCTTCGGACTTATCGGGGGCACCGCCGTGCCCGGCTTCCTAATTTCGGATTTTATGCATTCACTTCATCGCTAGGATTCAGCTGCAGGCCAAGCTCCTTTAACTTCTGAAGGACCTCCTCCAGGGATTTCCGGCCCAGGTTACGGACTTTCATCATATCCTCAGAAGTCTTATTCGTCAGTTCTTCCACCGTATTGATACCGGCGCGCTTTAAACAGTTATAGGAACGGACTGAAAGTTCAAGCTCGTCAATGCTCATCTCCAGCACCTTTTCCTTTTCGTCATCTTCCTTTTCCACCATGACTTCCGCAGTCCTGGCATTTTCGGACAGATCGATGAAAAGGCATAAATGCTCGCTGAGCACCTTTGCAGCAAGGCTGACCGCTTCGTCAGGGGCCAGCGTTCCGTTGGTGTATACATCCAAAGTCAGCTTGTCAAAATCCGTCACCTGTCCCACACGGGTATTGGTCACAGACATGTTCACTCTTTCCACCGGCGTATAGATGGAATCGATGGCAATCACACCGATGGGCAGATCTTCGCTCTTGTTCTTTTCCGCACTGACATATCCGCGTCCTTTGGTAATGGTCAGCTCCATATATAGCTTGCTTTCCTTACCGCCGCTCAATGTTGCGATCACAAGGTCGGGGTTTAGGATCTCAATATCCTGGTCTGCCTGAATATCTGAAGCCCTTACGACACCTTCGCCCTCGAATTCAATATAAGCCGTCTTCGGTTCACCGGTCTCGCTGTTATTCCTGATCGCCAGACTCTTAATGTTCATGATGATTTCAGTCACATCCTCTTTGACGCCGGGAATAGAGCTGAACTCATGCAGTACGCCTTCGATCTTGACCTGGCTGACGGCGGCACCCGGAAGAGAAGAAAGCATAATCCTTCTCAGGGAATTTCCCAGGGTAATGCCGTAACCTCTTTCCAGCGGTTCCACAACGAATTTGCCGTATTTCTTATCCTCAGAGATTTCAGAAACCTCAATATTGGGCCTTTCAAAATCAAACACTGCAAATACCCTCCTTTATGAACGAAAATCAGTTACTGAAACGTTCTCTCAAGCTACCGGAAATTATTTGGAGTATAACTCGACGATGAGCATTTCGTCCACGGGCACATCGATCATTTCTCTGGAAGGAAGCTCCTTGATCGTTCCCTTGAAGTTTTCCTGATCCACATCCATCCACTCCGGAACGAGCCGTCCTGCGGTAACTTCGAGGATATCTTTGTATCTCTGCATTCCTTTTGCCTTTTCCGTGATCTCAATCACGTCTCCGGCTTTGATCAGGTAGGAAGGAATGTTCACCTTCTTGCCGTTTACAAGAACATGCTTATGGCCGACAACCTGCCTCGCTTCCCTTCTTGTCCTCGCAAATCCCATACGGAACACCACGTTATCCAACCTGCTTTCCAAAAGGATCATCAGGTTCGTACCGGTCATTCCTTTCATGCGGTCAGCCTTTTTGTAATAGTTCCGGAAGGGTTTCTCCAGCACGCCGTAAATAAATTTTGCTTTCTGCTTTTCGCGCAGCTGCAGGCCATATTCGCTGACCTTCTTGCCGGCTCTCGCATTCGTCCGGTTGGACTTCTTGTCATATCCCAAGTACATCGGCTCCAGGCCGAGCGCTCTGCATCTCTTTAAAACAGGGGTTCTGTTGACTGCCATATCTGGCTCCTTTCTCAAAAAGAGGGGTTCCGGCCTCCGTCCTGCGAAATCTACACATAGGAAGCCGCTTCCTCTAAAATATTGTTTACAGTGCCCGGCCATCTGAGGCCGCACACTTTCATCCAACGTTTTTCATTTCAATCGATTCCCATACCGGAAGGCTCTCGCAAAGGGATAGCGCACCGATACAGCCAGGTCATACCCTGCGGCGCTTGGGCGGGCGGCATCCGTTATGAGGAACCGGAGTCACGTCCTTGATGCTGGTCACTTCCAGGCCGCAGGCCGAAAGGGCACGGATCGCAGCTTCACGTCCAGAGCCGGGGCCTTTCACGAATACGTCTACCGTTTTCAGGCCATGGGGCAGGGCCGCTTTCGTCGCTGTTTCAGCAGCCATCTGTGCTGCGTAGGGAGTAGATTTCCTTGAACCTCTAAAGCCCAGACCGCCGGCGCTCGCCCAGCTTATGGCATTACCTTCAGTATCCGTCAGGGTAACGATGGTGTTATTGAAGGAAGACTGAATGTGTGCCTGTCCGCGTTCAACGTTTTTTCTGACACGTTTCTTTGTTACTTTTTTCGCAACTTTCTTAGCCATTTAAACTAACCTACTTTCCTTTTTCAATTGAAATTATTTCTTCTTATTTGCAACTGTTCTCTTCGGGCCCTTCCTTGTCCTTGCGTTGTTCTTGGTGTTCTGTCCGCGAACCGGCAGGCCTTTCCTGTGGCGGATGCCCCTGTAGCATCCGATTTCCTGCAATCTCTTGATGTTCAGGGCAACCTCTCTTCTCAGATCGCCTTCCACCATCATGGTATCATCGATCACCGCGCTGAGCCTCCTGACCTCGTCGTCGGTCAGCTCCCTCACGCGTGTATCCGGATTCACATCCGCCTGGGCGCAGATCTTTGTTGCGCTGGGTCTGCCGATCCCATAAATATAGGTGAGTCCGATTTCGATTCGTTTCTCTCTTGGTAAGTCAACACCTGCAATACGAGCCATTTACGTTTCCTCCGTTCTTTGTGTGCACTAATGCACCTGGCGTTCCCCGGCGGGTATTTCCGGGCTTCGCTTTGTCTGCGCGGGCAGAAAAATGGGAACCCTTTTTCATGCCTGGTTTTTAGAAGCGGCGGTCTTTTAAGAAGTGTATGGTATAAAAACGCTTCCAAATGCGCAATGAGCACAGGCAGACTCCACCCTGGCGCTTCCACGCCTCCTGGTGTATCACACGCTGTGCATACTAAAACAGTTACTAATTGACTGGGACTCTCCGGCATACGCCCATGAAAGTCCAGCCGGACATTCATCCGGCCTTTCCGATACTTCGGTGCCGCAACATTCTGTCTGCGATGTCAAAAAAATCTTCGCAAAACGGTTTTCCGGGCACTGAGGATATGAAACATCCTAATTTTCGGTATCAAAAAGTAATCTCCCGTAAATCTGCTCCAGTCCCGTATTGCCGCTGCCTTCCGCCTGCACAGGCATCAAATCAGGATTCTCCCCACCTGGCGGTGGATTCGAAAAACAAGAGCCGGACGCATGTTCCGCCTCCGTCGGTTATAGAAAAAACTGCGGAGACGAAACGGTCTTACGTTCAATTATCTACAAGCACCGTTTCCTTAAACGGTACTGATGCCGCCTGAATGAAACAGCAGAGATCAACCCTGCCTCTGTTTGTGTTTGGGATTCTCGCAGATGATGCGAACGCTTCCCTTTCTCTTAATTACTTTGCATTTCTCGCAGATCGGTTTTACTGATGATCTAACTTTCATGTGAAACCTCCTTTCAAAAAGACCGATCTATATTATAGCATAGTAAAATTAGAGATGCAAGCCTATTTTCCGGGGTTTTTGTGACAGGCCAACGTCATTTCAACGGTTTCAGCCCGCACCCCTGCAGGATTTCGCCCGCCAGGCA
>CANSTU010000013.1 GCA_947650005.1 uncultured Lachnospiraceae bacterium | reverse complement strand
CGATCAGTAATTCATTTCCCCTGGCTGTCAGTACAGCGCTCTCAAAGATTGCCATAGCTATCCCTCCGTTATAACCTGCAACCGATCGGTAATGGCTGCCATCCCCGATATCATGTGTTGCCTGATATCTGCCTTCGTTCGTCCTGAATCTGTAACAACCTGCCGCACAAATGTCGTATGCGTTTTTCCTGCGGTATGACCCGTCATGCTATTTTCCCGCTGATCCTGAAAGACATCCACGATCGCCTGTCTGATATAATATGAGCCCATTGCCCCTGTATACAGATGGTCTTCTCTGCTATAGTGTACCACAAGAATAATCCGTAGCCCTATTCCAGCCGCCTTTATATGACGCATCAACGACGCGATAGCCCACAGCACTTCCAGTCGCTCTTCCCGAATCTCTTTTATATTGATGTATAGGTATAACTTGGCAGGAAAAACTTCCTCTGCTCGGATCTCTGTAGATGGCACGCCGAATAGGATTGAGGCTGCTCGGATTATGGTATCCATCTGTCCTGCTGAAAGCATAGACAGAATTTTGACCTTGATCATAACTCGAAAAACGGCATCTGACGTTTCGCCCCTGTACACACCGTAATTCCCGCCATATCGGTCCAGGCTTTTCCCCTCTGCTTCATCGATGTCATCCCATAGCCTGACTTTTTCCGTATGTTCTCTTATGATATCAAATCCATACCCTACCACAGATAGAAGCTTCCCAATGTTAGTTTGGGGAGGGCTGCTATTTTTCAGGCGAAAAATATCGGCCCTATCGTAGGCACTGGTAAGCATTTCCAGCATTTGTTCTGTGAATTTCATCCGATCACCACCGTTTCTTCATCGGCTACTGCCTTTTGCTTCATACCAATCGTGATATTTTTCCTCCCCAATGCTTCCATGGATGTACCGATTTTCATATCAAAGTCTAATACCCCCCGCACGCCCATGACTTTTCCGGGAAGATTCATGTATACAACATCCTGTCCCACGTCAAGCCCACCAACACCGTTTTTCCCAATCGCATTGATCAGGGCTTGGCGGAGTATGGCATCCCCTGGATAGGTAGTATCTACCTGCAAGTTATATATTCTCACATAGATTGCCACTAACTCCGGCCGCGAAAAATGGATATCAATCAGCTGCTCCGATTCCGACAAGACAGGAACCGTTATATTCCCTGATGTCTGTATCCCTCCAGCCTTTCTGCGGAAAATAACGCCCGCGATATCACTCTCATCCCCACCATACACAACCGCTCCGATACTATGGGGCGGAAGCGCCAATTCCTCATCATAGTCATCAGTATCATTTTCATATACAGCCACATTATGTACGCCTTCCACATCTTGCATGATGGCCGCCCGGATTGCTTCTGCGTTCACGCCTCCAGCATAATCCACAGATTCGTTATATCTGCGCCTGTATTCTTCATCCGTTTCTCTTTCCCGTCCCCCTGTAATATCCTTAAGGTTAGTAACCGATTTAACTCCCCGGACAGATGAAGGGTTCACAATCATGGTAACCGTACCTGCAGGCGTGTTATACATTTCTCCTGTTTCGACAGCCTGGATAACCATCAAGGCACTGCCTTCTGGTCCAATGACTGCCTGCCCTAACGTAACATACTGCAACCCTCCCGGCGTACTTACCAGATAGCCTTCCGGTATCTGCGTACCTTCTTCCCCCCGGATTGTGATATGGCCGATAGCTTTATTGGCTGCCAGCAGCTTTAATCCAATATTTCTGCCGAGATTATATAGCGAATGTCCTGAAGCGGTGTCGGCGTATCGGCTATTATATACGTCCTCTAACACGGAAAAGAGAATATTCATCATCCACGCATATATCCTTAGGAATATACCGATCGGAGAACGTACCGTAAGATTTACCCCATCCCCAAACAATTCTCTGGCCTTGTACTCCATTGCATTCAAAATTTCTACGTAAGTCGGACGGTAGAATCCCTGCGGGGTCAATCCCCAATTCTCTTCATGTTTCATATGTTACCTTCCACCTCGGCGCCAGCTCCAGTGGTAGCGCGAAATTCTATCCTGGCATCTCTTTCGCTTATATCCACATCAAGCCTATCAATCTGCTCCACGTCTTCCTCTTGAAAGATGGCTTCCCTGCAGGCCTCTTTGATAGAATCCTGATCTGCCGCAACGCCAAATACCATCTCATAATCTGTTCCATGTTCCGGAGCCAACGGAAAATCTCCCTTCGCGGCCTTTAACGCCATCCGGATATTCTGCGCTGTCACATCAGCCCCTTCTATACTCTGCATAATTCCATCCGCATCAATCACCAAGTCACCGTCCTGGCTTATTTTAAGTGTAAAGTTGGGCACCCTTTTACCCTCCTCGCATATCAGACTGAGTTGCAGAAAACCAATTCTTTCCTAATCCCAGGGAACCGGAATCTGGTTGACGAAAAGCGCCCCCTTAATATGCACGTCCCCTTCAATGATAACCGGTTTTTGAGATCGTATTTTCATCCCTTCCTCAGAAATGGTAACATATTGCCCAGGCATCCCCGCGCTGAGTGCTTTGTCGGTCTGGTTATCTGGCATCTCTAAAGGGGTTCCACCACAAAGAACTGCGCCAACAAATATAGCATGTTCGCCAGTATGATAACCCCTGTTTTGCGGCTCACTGTCAGTTCCTGACAATATCACATTGTCGCTATCCTGATCCAAATAAACCGCCAGCCCGATATCACCCGCCTTATACCACGGCCTTATTGGAATTTCTAAACTGCCGAGCATTATTACAGGGATTTTCAGAACCGGCGGACGTTCTTTATATCCTTCTTCCTGTTCGTCCATCACCAAGGGGCGGACATCCACAGTCATATCCTCCGCATAGAATTCCATTACCTGTACCAATTCCGCCACACAAATGCTCTTTTGTATGCCCCGCTTTCTCGCCTGCTCCAAAGCATACACCCTAGATTTATCCATGCTGCTATACTCCCGGTATTTTAACCTCAAGCTGCGTGATCCATTCTCCGTCTGGCGAACCACTATGCTCCCCACTCACAACCTGGTACACCCCGTTTCTTTTCATCGACTGCACAGTCACCAGATCGCCAGCCCCAATCCTATGGTTAAGAAGACATTTCAGATGAACCGTCTTTCCCTGCTCTGCCCTTGCCTCCCTGGTCTTCCCCTCTTCTGCTGCGGTTGTTATCATCATCATATCGCTGTCCCCGCTGTCCTCCAACAGGCCAGTTTCAGGAGACAACAATATCCCTGCATTGATTGGCTCCGCAGGGTCATTTATAATGATCTGATAGTTCCGTATTAGCATCCGACAACCGCACTCTTCCACGAAAATGCGCTTCAAAATATCCTTTATTTTCCCCCTGCAGACCTTTCCTCTTGGGTAGGTCACATTTTTCACAGGCTCCAGCATACCCACTTCCACGCCAAAGATATGAAGCAGATCTCTCCCAATGCTCTCCGCATCCGTCCCGGCCATATAGGTCTTGTTGATATCTGTCTCCAGCCATTCCTTCAATGCGGTTGTCGCAGTTATCTCAGTTATCCACTCCGTACTTTTTTTATAGCTTTCCGCCCCACTTACTGTGCCGATAAACAGGCATCCCACATCACCTTCATAACCCGCATTAAGGATTACTGCATCACCCTTTTTAATCTGGTTGCGGGTATCCTGGTTCAGATTGTATACCGTAAAAGATACACTTTCTAACTCCTCAGAGTCTTTGAACGGCACTTTGAAAGAAAAATACAGACCGGAATCCATACTGTAGCGCTGGCTCCCTATCTGTATATCAGCGTTTCTTATCCAGAACATTTTCACTTCTCCTCTCATGAAGGTATAGCTGGACAGACCGCCCCAGGTTATCCCGCGTTACTTCCATTGACTCACCTGTAAGGCAATAGGGGATAATTACCGGCAACGGATAACGTTCGTCTTCCACGCTGGAGAACAGCTGGCGCCCATATCTGATAGGATCCCCATAACACAACAGTTCGCCTGTTGCCGTTATAGATAGATCCGCAGTATAAAAACCACCCTGCTCATTGTATTTGATGCAGAAAGTAAATGTCCTATCCTCCAGCTTGATCACAAAGGAATATGGGACACTTGCATTATCAATAGGGATATATTCCACCTGGCTTAACGGTCCGTCTGCTTTTACATTCATTTCGATCTTACTCCATTATAACTCGCTGTTTTTCTCTGGCCAGGGCCGCTACTGCTTTTCCCGTTGTAGGATGCAACATATTTTTCATACGCATTTTCAGATACCTGCTGACTGGCCACAGGCTGCACCCCTGCATTTTTAACCGGCGCCTGTTGTCCGCCTCTGTTTCCATCTGCCTCGCTCATAAGCATTATTTTGGAGACTTCCACATAGGAACTGGATACCATCGTCGCCCTCTGCAGTGTCGCTGTAAAAGATCCCCCTTGAAGGTTGGAGGATGACGTGCCTTCCTGCAGGTTGATAATCACCATATTATCCACCCTTATACGCCCTTCATAAGACACCAGATCCCGGCACTCCCACATCTGCCTCAAGCGGATCAGTTCGTCCATCCCCCCTATGAGTATACCTCCCAGCTGGACCTGTTCAGGATTTTTATAGACATGGTCACTTACCGTGCTCCCTGTTTCCAGCGCATAAGATGTCATTTTGCTGGACATTGTCCTGCTTTCCTTATCAATCGTCCCTGTATCTGGGTTGAAACGGATTGCCCCGCATTTCCTGCCCGTAATTCTGTAAGCCATATCCTGACCTCCTCAGGCATATCCCTCCTGGATTGCCATTCTGGAATTCTGTCTATCCTGCTCCCTCCCGATCATCTTAGTCACTTCTTCCTCCACGATTTTGCGGATCCTTCTTTCCAGCTCGTCCAATGCCCTCTCGTCTGCATTTCCCTGTACTGTTACGTGGATTGACAGATTCAGAGTAATATCCTGCGTATTTTGCCCCGACAGGTTCCCGATAAGCTGACGGCTCTTATCCGCGGGAATGATCGTGCTCCCACTCGGCAGGTATGCAACTTCCCCGCCTCTTTCGTTGATATGGGTCCAGCCGCCGCGGAAATTCGGTGTTCCTGCATCATTATGGGGAAGATCGTCCCCGCCCCCAGGTTTTGCCGGCTCCCCTCCGCCAAAGAAACCAGCGATTTTGGACAACAGTGTGCCTACGCCTTCCGCCGCAAACCCAACTATCTTTCCCAGGAAACCTGCAATCTCGCCCAGTACCGTGCCAACCACGCCAAGGACTGGCGATAAAGCCGATATAAGGGGCGTAATCCCCTGCAACATTCCCCGAAATCCTGGCATCAATGCATTAACCATATTTTCCAGAATAGGAAGCGTTGGCTCTATCACGGTACCGATCAGAACATTCGCCACGTCAACTAAAGGTGGGATTGCCGTCCGCGCAATGGTGGAGATAATCCGGGCAAATGGCGGTAGAACCGTTTGGGCCAGATTTCCGATAACAGAGGCCACAGGGGCCAAGGCGGACACCAGCGGAGGAAGCGCCGTGGTTGCCAGCGTTATCAGGGCGCCTCCAATCGGTTCCGCCGCCGTAAACACTTCCTGAAGTGTAGAGATTAACGGTGGAAGGGCCGTTACCGCCAATTCTGTCAGTCCAGGTGCCGCGCGCGCAATACCATTGCCTAAAAAATCAAAAAAGCGCAAAACAGCCGGTTCGATCTTAGGCCATGCCTCCAGAACAGTCCCGGTCACCTTGTCAAACGCAGGAACGAACCTGGCCCCGATATCCGCAGCCAGGTCTACCATTTTGGCTTTTATGGATTTTATTCCGTTGACGTATCCGCTCTGGGCCCCAACCGCCTGCTGCTGTATAGAAGAGCTGTTTTCCAGCAGTGCGTTCATTCTTACCTGGGCAGCTTCGGCATCAGACATTTCATCTATGCCTTTTCTGATGCCCATATCGAGGGCGGCCTGCTTCAACGCCGCATCATCGATCCGCACACCATATTGGGCGAGCGCCGCCGTATTACCAGATATGTATTCCTGAACCGCTGATAACGCATCCGCATCATCTATTTTCAGGGCAGCCCCAAAGTCATATGCAAGGGATGTCGTGATTTTGGAAAGGTCTGTAGCCTGGTTTCCTGTTATCCCGAGCTCTGTATAAAGCGCTTTGTTTTGTACCAGAAAGTCTTGGACCTGTGTTTTGCTACGGTTGATTCCTTCCGAAAAATTTTCCGTCCATTCCGATATACCAGCATCGTCCCTAAAAACAGCATCAAATTTTGCGCCGACTGTTTCAGCGTTTTGGGATATCTCTAATACGGAAGAGGCTAATTCCCTGGCTTTTTCGATTCCGGCCTTTGCCAATTCGATTCCGGCCTGAAGAAGAACAAATTTCCCCGCTATGCCTTCAACCGCATCCTTGATACTGCTTCCGGCACCTTTGCCTGCTTCCCCCATATTCTCCAGGTCTTTTTCCGTCTCTTCGGCATCTTTCCCCACATCTGTTAGTTTCCTGCCAACCTGATAGAGGGCATCGATTACGCCAGACTTCAATGTTTTTACCGGATGCCTGAATGCCTGGGCCATTTTCTTTGTGCCGGTCTGAACCTTCTTCTCGAATCCAGAAACCTGTTTTTCCGCATACCCAAAGGCGCCCTGCATCCCTGCTCGGATTGCCTTCGGTATTGAATTCCATTCTTTCAAAGCCTGACCGGAACTCTTCGCAATGGCCTCCCCCATGCTGTCCGCATCAGCCCCCAGTTTGCGGAATCCTGCACCTGCTACCCCCGCACTATCCTGGATGGCGGTACCCGCTGCTGCTGCTTTGTCCCCAATCTCCTGGATACCTTGTGCAGCTATCCCTGCGCTTCTGGCTGCCCGGGATCCCACCTCATCAGATTCCTGCTCTAGGGTTATCATATCTTCTTTCGTTGATTGGATCTTGTCCTGGAGCGCCCCTATCTGATCTAACGCATCGTCAATCTCCCACCGCATTCCAAAAGTGATATTTCTCTGATCAGCCACCTGTATCACTTCCTTCCTGCAATTGCTTGATTTCCTCGATGTACAATACCCGGGCTTCTACGGCTTCCGCATATTCCGCCAAATCCATATGACATAGATCTTCATAGCTTAGCCCTGCACCGCTGTATAGGAGGGACCAGAAGTCTTTGTTCCTTTCAGCCCTCCTTCGTGCAACGGAAGGGTCATTTTCTTCCGCGAAGAAAGGACTCCACCTCCGACAGAAGTTTTTCGACACTGTCAATATCATCCCCGAAAAAGTCCAGCCCAGTTGCCTGCACCTCTGCCGGGGATACCACCACATTTTTGAACAATTCGTCTATATATCCTGCGGTGTTCTTCTTCCCCCCGGTCATGCCGTTTCTGTCATTCAGTTCCAAATACCACCTGGGGGATACGCTCTGCAACGTAAATTCCTTCCCATTCACCTTTACACTTTTTTGCTTTGACATATATTTTCTATAGCTCCTTTCCGTTAGTCCTTTGGGCCTGTCCGGCCATGCTGTTATCCCTGCCATCCGCTAATCCTCAAGTTCAGGTACGAAGAATGTCACATCCACACTCCCCGCGGTCTTTTCCTTTTTATTGTCTGGGATCTTGATGATCCGACACCTGTTGGCGTTCGTTATTTCGGTTGGGTTGTTACTCGTATCTGCAATCACAATTGATACCTCTTTCTTGCCCTTGGCGATCCCCCTTAGTCGCTCCAGCGATGCAGAGGTTGACAGGATTGACAGGGTAATTGTTCCTGACCTATTGGCATTCTCAGAATATACGATATCCCCCTGGGCCCCAACTGTCGTAAATACCGTATCCTCATTCCGGGAAATAACTACCATAGAAGAATCCGCAAAGCCTGTTATAATCGCCCCGTCTACGATAACGGAAACCTTTCCTGGATCGTAATGTGTAATATTAACCATTCCTTCAACCTCCTTTTACAGCCCCACGGACAGAGCGCCCTTTATTTTTGCGGAATGGACTGCCCCGGTAAGCTGCGCCTCCCACGTAATGTCCGGAATCTGCCGGTTTCGCCGCTGCGTTTCCGTGGCATCTTCCCATTTAGGAATATTAACTGTGTATATCCCGGATCTTGTCCCCTGGTCTTCTGCAATAATACCGTTCTTAACAGCCGCATCCATCGCCTGCAGCACTGCAGCCCCTATCAAGATGAACCCGGCGTCTGTATATGGGACGATAGGATTTTTCAGAAATACATCATAGATTTTCCTGCGTATTTCCTCCGCAATCCAGTCTCCACCTATCACAGTGTCAATCCATTCCCCGTCAGTACATGTCCCATTCTTAACGTAGCAGCGCTTATACTCATTGGTTACGAAATTGATATGGTTTTTCTCCAACCCATTCATTTCATTCTGGGTAAGCGCCGGGCAGTCCAGGCCCGCGGGCATCTTGAATTTCCAAGTCACATAGGCGGGGTACCATGGCCCCACAGCCCCCACCCAGGCGGCGTCCGCATGTCCATCCAGATTATCCGTATAAATAACCGCAGACCTGGAAAAGGGCACTTCCAAATCCTTTTGGCTCGTCTGGGCAAAATAAAATTTCCGGTGGTCTTCGGCCCCGGAATTAAGCTCCGCCTCACTGGGTTCTGATTTACATGCGTATTCGGCCAGCGCTTTTATGTAATCCTCTTCATACCTGTCTGTAAGCAGGATATACCAATCATCATTTACGGCCTGATAATCCCTGATCGCGGCAATCAGGCTTTCCGGGGATTCAATGTCCGCAAACCCAACTACATCCACGCGCTGGATCAGCTTGTCCGGCGTTGGCGCTGCCGTCCCCTGCCCAAACAATGCCTCAACCTTTCTATAACCGTTGCTCTCCTTCCCCAGACCTTCAGCGGCAGTATCCAGGCTTGTATACGTTACCGGTTCCCTCTTCCTGTCTGTCAGTACTATCAGGATACCAAGCACCTCAGCAGGCCGTGGGGCCGTGTCCCTTTTCACAACGACAACTACGTCATTCATCTTTGACTCCTATCTGCGCGCTTTAGCACGCATACAACTCAGGGAGAGTAACAAATTTAAAATTCTTTTACTTTTTTCTCCCTTTTGTTATGGCTTCCTCAACAGTCCCTATTTCTTTCCTGTCTTCGCGTATGTATCGCACCAGGACGTCAAAACCGTATCTGTTCGCTTCTTCATCCACCATCAGGGTGTTGCGCTGCTGGACGTTATTTACATCCTCCACCACAATCCCTCCGGCTGACAATCCTGCACGCCCAGCATGCAAAAACCATCCCTGCGCACGCTCCGCCAGCTCCATCGCCTCATCCTCCCCCAGGATATATTGCCCATCTGCTGCGGCCCTGTTCCAGCTGCAGACGGTAAAAGAAAGGGACATGCCTGCCCGCTCCTTGCGGTACAGATATGTCCCATTGTTTTCCCTTACCGCCTCCATATGCCCCATCGTTGCATCCGGTATATAGGGAGACGTAATACTATATACCACATAAGGGGGCGCGGCTTCCGGCGATATCTGCCCCGCGCGGTATACTTCTGCATTAAGGTACTCCGTAAGCTGGCGAATAATGATATTCCTCACTTCTTTTGCTCTCATTCGGCTGCCCCTTCCTTGGCCTCAATCAGATACCGTTTTTGGGGGTGGATTGAGTTATGTCCCAATTCCTGCCTCACGGTGTAGGTTGTATCATCCAGAGGATCATACATCTGCGCCCCGACCGCCAGGCTGTATCCATTGGTATAGACCTTCTGGCTATACACCCCATAAGTTCCTATGTTCTCCCGCATCAGATCCCGGCTCGTTACAGGCAGAATAACGCCTTGGAAAGGAATACGTTCTTCTTCCCCCGGAATCCACTGGCCGCCGTTATTGGTATCATATCGACCATTCTTTCTGCGGACGTCGAACATCCCGTGCATCAGCCCTTCCGGAATCATCGGGCGGGCATATTGAAATGCTTCATTCATATCTTAGATTCCTTCAATAATATATGTAATGGAATTTCTAAGCCGTGCGCTTTCTATCAAGGGACTATTTGGCCAATTTGTGGTTGCCCGCGTAATGATTCCCTTAGGCTTAAAATTGCTCGGGGTATTAAGGTACATTTGGATGCACCCTACGGCAGTGGTACCAATATGATTCGCAGCTTTCCAAGCATCCCATCCGGAAAACAGGATGCCTTCCAGAGCCTTTCGGCACGCCGCTTCCAATGTGTTTTTATTCGCGTCATATCCGGCGCGGATAAAACTTCTCTCAGGAATATCCACTGAAGGAAATAGGATGAAAAGATACTCTATATCTTCATCCCTGTCATTCATTTCAGACTTTCCGTTTTGAGGTTTTTTGTTTTGAGGCTTCATTGTTTTGGGGCGCCCAGATGCCTTTTGCTTCCCTCTGCGTTTTGGGTCAATACATCCGTATAGATATCCGGCCTTCGACCGGATAAAAAACAGCCCCTCAAAATCCCTTGGGCTTTTCCCAATCGCCTTTTTAGCGATTGGGATAGCTAGGTTACTGACTTTCTTGGCTTTAATGGTCGCGCCAAATTCATGCACGCCGGCAATGGTTAAGATATCCGCGGGAGTATTCTGAGTTTTCCCATCGGCATTTTTCCCGTTCCCGCACTGGATTCCCACTCGTATTGTAGCTTTATTCAGTCTTTCCAGTTCACCTTTGATCCGTTCCAACTCAGGGGATATATTATCCTTCATTTGCATTAGCATTCAGTCCTTTTATAGCAATTTATGATATCCTGCACCTGGGCGCCCAGTTCTTTGTCAAATGTCCAGCTCACATCCGAAATAGAGAACGCGGCAAGTCCGTTCGCCCCATTCTTGGCAAGCCCCCACTGCTGCTGTACAATCTGCCAGACAATCATCTGAAGGTCATAAGGCAGTGTTTCCGGTTCCTCCTGCGTGGCGTCCTTGGGCAGCACATAACCGGCGGTATATTCCACAGTGAGGTACCTGCTTTTAAGATGTACATCATCAGCCAGCCCAGAACGGTACCCCTTTATCCCCCATCCCTGGTCCCTAAAAAGAACCCCGTATTCACCGCTGCCCGTTATCTCAAAATCCCGGACTATATTCCCGGCATCATCCCTCACGCTTTCCACAGAAATGACCGGGTACTGATCCACACATAGTTCCTGATACCCGCTTGCAAAATGCTTTTCTGTATACCGCTGCTTCCTGAACTTTCGCCCGGTTACGGCCTCTATATAGGAAGATGCCGCATTGATCAAGCGGATGATATTATTTTTTACGGCCTGCGGCGTATCTTCCCCGTCCATGCCCATAAATTCCAACATATCTTCCAGCGTGGTCAATGCGTTTTCCCGAAGATTTTTTTCTGTCATCCTTATTCCCCGCATATGGCAGAACGGGCCTGCCATGTCATGTCAATCCATAATTGGGGGCTTGAAACACATCCCCCAGAAACATTATTTATCTTCCAGCGGCCTGGCCTTCATCTTGTTCTCCGCTGCAGGACGTTTTTCTTTGGAAACTATCTGCGCCTCTTTTTCTTTTCCATTCTTTTTCAACGGCTTTTTTTGCGTTCCTCTGTAATATCTAACCATATGCCCCTCCCTTTCAGACAGGCGCCTTTTCCGGATCGCCCAACACGACAGCATAACCCACTGCTGCCGCATCCGTGGAAGGCGTAATTTTGAGATACCGCTTGCATCCCAGCAAGTCAATTTCCACGTTTGCAGTCTCGCCCTCGGATATGCTAATCTCCTTTAGCGGGCCGTTAATCCCGATGTAAGGATCGTCCACTGGGGTATATTCCCCATCCTCCGCATCCGCGTGCGTAACGGTGAAAGACAGCTTTTTTAGACTCGCCTCTTTTCCGTCTTCCGGTGCAGCAACAGCCGCGCCAATTATGGCCGAAAGGAAACCGGAGCGGTCGATCACAACCGCGGTTCCGCCGGGGATTACTTTCACATTTTCAAACAATTCTCTTTTCATGGATAATACCTCCAAATCCGTATGGCATTAATCTGCCTCTTACATCACCTTGATTTTATGGGCCACAATGAACGATTCTTCGTGACGCACTGCGATATCGTCATACATGGTTGCCCGTGTCGCCACCAAGTTTTCTTCAAAAGCGTTATGGGTCTGGCCTTCGTCATCTACCCAGCTCCCTTCCAGGGTCGTGTATGTTTCCATCCCCATCTGATCCCCGATGAGAAGGTCCGCCCAATTCCCGAAAAACAGTTCCGTCTTATTGTTCGAAACGGGAATCTGGTTAGATATCCTGTACGGAGCACCCAGAAGCTTTCCTGACTGCATTTCGTCCCGATAGATATACGTCCCCGTATCGGTCTTCATGTTCATCAGCAGGCCTTCCAGCATGGAGTTGAAAACCCAGCCCAGTTTCTGGTCATCCACATTCTTCTGCATCACGATAGAGCGCAGATACACCGGGAAGTCGGCGGTAATAGCCCCGTCTGCTGTAGCGCACGAGGCGTCCAGCTTGGTAACGTCCACCTTTTCCACGTCCTTATTATTATAGATACCCAGGGGCATGAACTCCCCGCCCGTACCGTACAGGCCGCCATAATCTAGCCCAAGTTGCATCCGACGGGTGAGGTCATTAGCGAACATTGCATCCGCGGAATAACTAGTGCTCATCAACAGTTCCTTGGTCTGCGGCACAATGGCCCCGAGCCTTTTTGCCGACAACTTGATATTCCCAAACTTAGGTTCTGTCTTGGTGATCTTCCGCTGTTCACCGCCCCATGTTGCCCTTGTCCCAGCCGTCATCTTAGGGATATTAAGGTTGCCCCTGTCCAACGGTACCTTCTGGGCGCCCAACTCAAAAATGACTGTTTTAGGGTACAGCATTTCAATAATGTCATCCATGTAGACCTCAGGGATCAGGTATCCGCCATACGTTGGGCCCGTTACAGACAGGGCTTTAAACTCCCGGGCCATATCCACGTCTACATAGTTTTTCTGTGCGAAATAGGCCGCGCGCTCCGGATCCTGGCGTCCCCACACATCAATACATTTAATGGCCCGGGCCAGCCGTATGTCTGCCGGGACCGTTTTCTGCTGTCTAGCCTGATCTGCGGCCTGGGGCATGTAGATATTACTGTATTTCCTCTGTACCGTTCTTCCCTGTCTTCCCATCAAGTACTGTTTCCTTTCCCTTGCAGGCAACTGAGCGGATTTCCTGCCCTTCTCTTCCTCTTCCGGCTCCTCTTCCCCCATAATCTCAGTCACCGCGTCCAGGATGTCCGCCACATCCCCATCACTGATTTCATCCGCTTTCTCTGATTTTCTTTTTTCATTGGCAGCTTCCACGGCCTCTTCCAGAAGTGCACCCACATCGATAGTATCTTCTCCCTTGCCCTCTTCGCCATCCATCACCGCAGCAAGAAGATCCGCCGCGTCCTCCTCGCGGATCCCCTCCCCATCTTTTCGACTCTTATTCACGGCGTCAATGGCAGCTTCCACAATCTCTGCCGCCGTAGTATCGGTATCTTCCTCCATGGCTTCCCCCGCTTTTTCCGCGTCCTCGTCCATGGCTTCTTTCACCGCAGCTTTAATCATCTCCTGCAGATCCCCGAAACTCGTTTTCATGGACTTGGTTGCACTCCTTCTCGCCTTTCTGTTCACATACTTCTTTCTTGACATTTCTCTCCTCCTAGTAGAAAATTTCAATCCGGCCTTCCTCGATAGAGGGAAGGCCCTTTTTCTGTTCCGCCGGGATCCTGCCTTTTTCAGATTCCGCCTCCCGGATAACGGTATCAATTATCTTACTGGCCCGTTTCATGGCCTGGCTGGCATCCTGCAATGATTTCAGACGTGTCCCGCTTATCTTGCGGCCTGCCTTAATGTCCTGCTGTAGTTCCTGTCCAACCGTTTGGGCGTATTCTGCCGCAGCCTGCATGGACTTGTACCCAGTAATCTTGGCTTCTGGATTCATCGCCCATGTAACTATAGATACCTCCCAAAGCTTTACCTCCCGCAAGTGCCGGATGCCGTCCCCGTCATAATCGAATACAACTGGATCGTATCCGATGGAAAGCTCATTTAATACACCATCCTTCAATAGTACTTTTATATCTTTCCCCATGGAGGTATCGGAAATTTTTGCCGACAAGAATAAGCCATTCACGTCCTCCCGCAGTTCAAGCGGACGCCCGATAGGCAGCCAACAATCATTATGGAGAGCAAGAATTTTCACCCTCTCCCATCCTTCCGCCAACGTTTTTGCAAAAGCCCCTGGCTCAATGATATCCCCGCCGGAATCTATGTTGGAAAACACAGCGCCATACCCAGAAAAAATGCCCTCTTCTTCGATATAGCTATCTAATTTAAACTGCAGTCTTTTGTACTCATGATTCACCAAACCCATTTGTTTCTTACCACCTTTTTAAAAAATATGCACAAAAAGAACGCTCCGTCTGGAGCGTTCTTGTCATATCGTTCTATGCTACTTCCCTATTCCGCCACATTACATGGTAGCACTTTTTCTGCCCATCGACCTGCGTGTACTCTATATCACGGGGATATCCGTTCTCGCAGTACCACTTCGCCACCATCCCGATCACAGCCTCGTCGTATTTCCTAACCGCACCCTGCCAGTTCCCTTTGCTCTCCCAGGTTTCTGTATACATGGATTCCGGTAGGTCGAGCCGTCGGATGATCTCGTTTACTGCTTTGTCGGCAGGCTTCCCGGAGCTCTGATAGTAGAGTCCCACATGTCTGGCAATATGTACCGTGTCCACGTAGTGCTTATCCGCCTTAATTTCCAGGGGGATGGATATACCGGCCTTCTCGTAGAGCGTCCTCGCCGCAAGGAGCTGTATCTCGGCTGTACACCCGGCCTGCTGGAGAAGCGGTGTGAGTATCTTCACCGCGTTATTGACGGACGCCAGGGACTCCGGCCGGGGAATCTTCCCTCCCGCCCCTTCCTCCCGGAGTACATCCTCCATGTCGTGGAAACGGTTGACGTACCGGGCTGTGAACTCTGTGCCCTTGATGCCTGTGAGCTTGTGGGCGATGAACTCACAGCCTTTCTTGGTCACGTCATAGCAAGGGCGTGTCTCGCCTTTGCTGTCCCTGTAGGTACTTTCCCGGAAGAAATCAACCGCCTCAATTTCGAGTTCGTTAAGTTCTTCTGTATATCCTTTTATGTCACGGATTAAATTATAATGTTTCTTTTCCATCATCTCTGCCACTTCGCGGCTGTCCAATACCTGCTCAATCTGCTTCTTCATCATGCTATACCCCCTTTCCTCATTTCAGCTTTGGCGGCTTTCATGCCCTGCATATACCCGATCTTAAACCCATTACAGATAGCCGTATACCAGCCTCCCGAACCTTGGTATATCTCCGCCACCTGCGCACAGCTTATAGCATATCTTTGTGAGACTCTAACGGTTTCTGCCTTTTTCAATACATCCTTAATTCTTGCCACGATAAAAACTCCTTTCGATGTTTGACAAGCGCACCAAAAGGAGATACAATAAATACGCATACTCCTTTTGGTGTGTGTAGCTGTAGAGCAATCGGTTTACTTGGTAGGTGGTCGATTGCTCTATTCTTTTAGTTCCTCGTCGATTTTTTCGTCAAGCCATTGCTTTTTACTTTTGCCCTGCTCCGTCAACTTTTCTTCAAGTTTTCCCAACTTTTCAGTATCGACTTCCGCATAAAAAGCACTTGTTTTTTTTCTCCGCTCTCTGAAATAATCGGCTCGACTTTTAGGTGAAATTTATCTTTCCCTCCTTTCTTGTTACTAGAAACAGAATAGCATGTTACTAGAAACATGTCAAGCCCCTTTTTCAACACATCCTTAATTCTGGCCACGATAAAAACTCCTTTCAATTTTTGGTTGAAAGAAGTCTCTCCATCTGATATGATAGATTTATCAGATGGGAAACCTCTGGTGTTAAGAGTAATCGTGTCGCTTTGGTCGGTGGAACGATTACTCTTTTAATTTTCTTATCCCTCTTCTTATAGCTTCTGCCTTTTCGACTTTTTCCTTCTCACAATACTCTTTAAGTATTTCAGAATGCCTTTTGTCAAGCCTTACAGTTACTTGTTCAGATTTGGGATTATCAGACTTTGGTCTGCCCATAGGTGACATGCTTTTCTCACCTCACTTTTTGAATGTCACTAAGTACAATATACTTTATGAAAGTCAAAAAGTCAAGCCCTTTTTCAACACATCCTTAATTCTCGCCATAGCAATTTCAATCCACGGGGCCCATACGGGCCTCGACAATAAAAACTCTTGGAGTCCCCATAGCATCTGCACATTTTTGGATATCTTCTATTTCATCTCTGGACATCCGAAAACCTATTTTTTCTGTCCTCGGATTTTCTGTCGGTCTTCCCATTTTCTTTTTTTCTATCTGAATCACCTCTTGACTCTTGCCTTTATCCTGGATATGTGCTACATTTTATCTGGGTGCTGGCGGTGGCAAGTGCCGCCAGCTTTTGTTTGTGGGCTCTGCTTATTTATTAAGCAGAGCTTTTACTTTTTCTTTTGCTTCTTCAATTACCTGTTCCATGCTGAATCTGTTACAGATTAACTTTCTCCATCAGAGCCTCCTGCAACGTCTGTGAAAAGTTTACGCCTGCTTTTGTAGCAGCATCATTCAGCCATTCCGGAATTGTCAGTGTTTTTTTAACTGCCCTATTATTATGCATCCGTGCATATCCAACGGTATCGCAGGCAATATAGTTGATGAATTCTCCCTCAGATACGGAGATATCTCTCACCGTTGATGCCACCGGAATCCTGCTACCGCTGCGCTCACAGTCATACAGCGTAAACGCAAGCACGTCCTCCGCCATAAATATGGCATCTTTCAGATCATCCCCGCAGGTATAGCATCCTTCCAAGTCTGGGAAATATACAGAATAGCCTTCCCCGTCTTCTGGCGTAAACACTGCCGGATATACATATTTTGCCATCTTCATGCCCCTTTCTATTTTGGGGGTGCGGGCCTACCTAAGTCCCGCATCCTTGAGAATCCTGTTCGCCGTACCGGTTGCTATCTCTTTGCTTCCGTGCCTCGGAACCATGAAGTTTTTGCCTGTAGCATTACTATGCCATTTATCGTGCTCTTTTCCATGTTCCACAAGATAACAATCATTTTTCTTTAATAGCTTAACCAGCTCTGACGCTTTCATTGTATCCTCCTTCCATGGTTTTATTATAGCACGTGTTTATACGCATGTCAACCTTTTTGTACAGATTAACACGTATTTTTAACGTATGGTTCCAAGGCTACCTACGAGTAAGTAAGGAAGCAATGGCAGTTGACTGTCTCTTCCGCCCTATTACAATCTGGATCACATGGCATCATCAGTTTATTCCCCAAGGCTGTAACGAACGGTTCAACTATACGGACTGTTTTCCCATTCAATTTTCTATGCGTGTCACGAGCCTTTGATGGGTCTGTAATATGCCAGGTTTTATATTGGAACCCTCCATATTGCGCCATATCGAAGTTTCCTGCCAACAGGCTTGTGTTACATTCCTGCGCAGCAATTAGCCGCGCCCTGGTATCAGATGTGTTCATTGCTTTGGCGATTTCTTCCGTAAGGGCCTGCCGGTTTTTTCCCTCCTCCAGCCCTGCAGCAATGACCTGCCGAATCGTATCCTTTGTAGTCTGCGTTATCTGTGTGATCCTCTGCCCTCCCCGCAGCCTTGCCACAGACACAAGACTGGGCTGCTGGATCCCGTTCAGCCGGTACAATCCCCGCGTCTGTTCAGCTCCCTTGCTATAGGTTTCCTTCCACAGTGGTGCCAGGAGGCTTTCCAGAACCTCCCCCTCTTTCCCCCAATCCATCAGGCTATCAGCAAACTGCGCGGCAAGCTGCTCCCTCTGTGCAGGCGTAAGCGCTTCATACTCTTCCCTGGATATATTCAGCCGTTCCCAGATATCCCCATCTGCCTTCTGTTTCCCACGCAAGGCTGATTCTATCTTCCCCGCCTGGCCCTTCAGATACTTGGAGATGGCAGCCTCGAATTTCCTCCCCTGGCTCTGCCTCACTATCTCCAAACTTCGGAATGCCGCCTGAATTCTCCGGGTTCTCATTTCCTTTGCCTTGTGAATCATAATTTCATCATTGTCCGGATTCATTTCTTCTGGAAATATCTCTATCTGCCCCTGTTCATCTTCCAAAGAGGATATATCCTGCCTGTACTGTATCCCCTCAGCCTGGCTGCTCATCTTTACCAGGTCTTCATTCTCATGCGCAAATATGTCGGCAAAATTGATTTTGTATATATCACCCTGCTCATTTGTCTCCTGCTTCATAAGCTCAAGCGCCTGGTTCCTGGTTAGCAGGCTGTTCCCCCAGCCTTCCATTGCTACCGATTTGTAGAACGCTTCATCCTTGGGGATGATATCGTCGTATTCCCAGATCAGGTCATCGCCATAACAGGGGATAAGCTGAATATTAATAGCATCCTGCCGCTGCATCAGACGGGGCCATAATACATTCTTGGCGTAGATATACTGCGCCGCATCCGCTGTTGCCCGGTTGCTGTTCTGAGTGATACCCATAATTTCACGCGGCATGCCGAAATGCTCCATAATGGCATCCCGCGTGAATGTCCGGCCATTCACCATGTCCATATCTTTCATGTTATCCGCCAATTTCGTGACAATAGGCTGCATTCCGTCTTTGGGCCCTGAGAAAACAGCCACCCCATGAGACTGCATAAATCCCCGGAATTTCTCATTCCACTTCTCTCGGAAACGGATTACCTGCTTATCATCTACCCCTGGCAGAATGATCGCCGTGTCTGGCGTAGCGCCATTATAGAAAAACTGTTTCTGGAATTTAGCAGCGTATTCGTCCAATTCCGCCTCATCAGCTACAGCTTCCGCCTGTCCCAGCCCGCGACGGTATGGATCCAACGGGTTCAGATCCTTTATGAGGAATATATCATCCACCGGAACCTGCATCACCATGCCCCCCGTTGTACGAATCGTATAAAATGGGAATCCAAGGTATGGTGTCTGCCGTACCCATTGCACTGGAACGGGCCACAACTCTGCTGGCATCCCGTCCGGGTACCGTTCAATCAGTAGATAGGCCTCCCCCTTCAACAGCAGGTATTCCTGGAACAGCTTCCATATTGCGCTGGCTGTCATTTCAACCAATGGGTTAGGCCGCTTCAGTAATTCCAGCAACGGGTGTTTGATAATCTCGCTCCTATTTCCATCCCTGTCTAGACGATAAAGTTTCCCGGCCGCATAAGACAAATCCCCTGCAATCTTATCAATAGGGGCCAGCCTCGGATTCTTTCCAAAAGCCTCCATCCATTCCGTAGTATTGCGTGCCGGCGGAAAAGAGTATCTGGGTACCATTGTAGACACCGTATTTGTAAAATTATCTGTACTTCCAGTGCTCCTGCGTCTTTTGAAAAATCCCATTCGCTCCACCTCATTCTAGATATATAATTCCCATCCTTGTGGGTCATACATAGCAAGGGCCAGGGCATCTGCCATATCTGGAGAGGATATCCCCCTCTTTTTCATTGCCTCTTTACGTTCCAGCTCAATCCGACCGTCTTTATTGACTATATATTTTCGGCTGCTTAACTGACCAATTAGGCCATCATTATCCGCAAGCTGCAAATGTCCATCCTGTAGTGCCTGCCGTACAGCTCCCCACATAAGGCCGGTGCTATTACTGTATTCTATCGGGTCATCCGCCCGTACCTTCCCGCCTGCGCCGCCGAAATGGCATTCCACAATTTCAAGGTCGATCTTAGGGACTTCCAAGCAATCCAAGTGGTCAGCATGTTTATCTGGATCCAATCCCATACGCATACACCGTTCCCGCCAGATATTTTCCACAATCTGTTCCTGCATGTCATACAGATTATCATACACGCCAACGCCCAATCCATCACAGTCCACTTTGATCCGATATACGCGTGTATCAGGATAGCGCATAGCATACCGCTGTATCATCTGTACTGCATACCCCGATATCTCCGTCGTACGGTTATGATGGTATATTTCCGGTTCCTCAGATCTGCATTTATCGAAAAGAGGGTAGAGTACTGAGCTGTCGTCGCCGTATCTGGCGACGTCAATCCCAATGTCTATCCGTGTATTTTCTGTTTGAATCCTTAACTTGGCAGCGGCCACGCACCATTCCAAGGCGATAAAGCTATCGGGTTCTGCCTTCGGAAATTCCCCGGCAATACGTATCCGAAACACATCGCTGTCTACGCCAAACATCCTGATAATTTTATCGATAAATTTCTGGTCTACCCTTGCGCTGGCCCTGCCATCCACATGCAGCGCATTATAGGACGCCCTGTTCTTATGATGACTGTCGTAGAAAAAGCCGTATAACCGGGTTGGATTTCCGCACATTAATAATTTCGCACCATCCGTGGAAAGGGCTCCTAGTATCGGCTCGAACACAATATCCTTCACGCCAGAGGCCTCGTCAATGATGAAAAGGACATGTTCCGCATGGAAGCCCTGAAGAGCATCTGGATTCGTGGCCGTTCGAGCCACTGCAAACCATTCCTCTGGATGGCCGCGCATATATATCTTTTCTCTAGTCCATATCAGATCCTTCCCTAATGCTGGGGCGTTCCTTATCCATTTCGATGCCTCAGCCCAGAGAATATCGAACAATTGGTGCTGCGTAGGTGCTGTACAGGGGATCTTAGGGAAAGGTCGAGTACATAAAAACCATAGGATTGCCCAGCTTTCAACTGCGCTCTTTCCGATGCCGTGCCCGGATCTGACGGATGTCATTGGTTCCGCCACCACACTGCGAAGGATCGCCTTTTGGTTATCATCCGGGCAGGCCTGTACAATATCCTCCACGAAATCAACTGGATTATCAGCATAGTACAGGATAGCTTCCTCTGTCAATCCATCTCACCCTTCTTCCTCCGCTCCCAGGCAGCTGCAATAAGCTCTCCCAGGCCGGTACCTTCTGCATCATTAACCTTCTGGCGCTTTTCTTCATTATCCAGTTTGGCAGCTTTTATCTTTTCATCCTGTTCTTCCATGTCCTTATCTGTCTTCGCAGCCTGGCCGGAATACTTGGCGATTGCCTCATATGCCTTGACATCGCCGGCTAAAGCCTTTTTAATCATGGCCATGTTGACGGCGGCCTCCAGGGTGCTGTCAAGGCCAAGGGACTGCAGAACAGGAGTCCACTCAGGACTATCTATCTCTGTCGTCAAGAGGAGGTTCAAGGCCTTCCGGAAATTAGCCTGCCTGCGTCTAGATTCCCCGGATGCCTTTCCCCCATTTCTGCCCCGTTCTCTTGCTTCACTCGTGGTTCTGACAGGCCTTAAATTCTCATTGTTCAATCACCTCACCTTCCCATCTGGTTGATCTATATTCAACGAGAGATAGATCATCACCTCTCATTCGTCGTTTTGGAGATTGAAAAAGAGACGGCTGTGGGGGCCGTCTCTTGACTAATACAACTATGTATGATATCTATTAGAACATTGCAAACAATTGGATCAGGTAATCTCCTTCGATCCCCGTCTCATCCCTGTCTAGTTTCCGTTTTCCAAAAAACTTAAAATTGCTTCTGTAATAAAAATCCAGTAGTTTTTCCTTATCTTCGCATTCCAAGTACATGAATCGTCCACCGATCTCTCGCTGGATCTTGCGTACTTTGTCAACAGCCAGCTGCAACAGCTCCGAACCGGATATCAACGTATCATTTCCACCAGCATAATTTTTCCCAAGCTGTGCGATGAGCGGGGCCGATACTATATATTCCTGCTTTTCTTCGTCATAAATCCCCTGGCTTCTGAGTCTTTTTGCCTCCGTTTTGCTTAACACCTTTCTATCTACTGTGATTACCTTTGACGTTATCGTATAATATCCTACAAGTTCGATCTCTTTTTCATCCTCAGTCTGCCAGAACACTAAATGAGTCTTGGCCGTTGTCCTCTTCGAGAATTCAATAGCTCTCTCTTTTATAAAATTCTCTATATCTCTATTTACTGGACACGAAAAAGAAGAGAGAATGGACTTCGTCACATCCTCTCCCAATTGTTCAATCATGTCACCCAGGTTCATTTCTACAAAATGCGTTCTGATAAATTTCTGTTCCATCTTTCTATCTCTTACCAAAGAATTCTTTGATTTTATCTCCTGTAAGCGTTCTGCATTCCCTTGTCATCTGGGCATCCTTATACTTTCCATGCTCGGCCTGGCTAATAGCTTCGACAAATGTATGGGCCAGCTGTTTATCCTTGATTCTTATATCCTTCAAGATACTCTTGGTTGCCATACGTTTCACCTCCTGATCGGCATTGGCAAGGCTCATCTTCTGTAATTTCATATTGCATAACGTATAATTCTATTATAACCGTTTTTCTTCATAAATCAATATTTTTATAATTAAATATGCCTATGTATATCTTTATATGTCTATATATATCTATATGCCTCTTTCTCCAAAAAGAAACACCCAGCCGCACCGACGGCCAGGTGTCCCTATATCTGGGGAGGTCGTGACAGAAAATGGGGCTCTTTCACTTCTCGCAGTTTATACTATAACACTTGAAATCGGGACATGTGGGACATTCGGGACAAATTTTATTTTTCTTCCATAAATCTGTAGAATTCTTTTTTGACACTGTCCGCAGTTACCTTCCTTCCCATCCGGACCGCCACCTCTTCCCAGGTCATGCACTGGAAGAACTTGAACCGGATGACCCGCTGCATACGCATCGGGATCGTCAACATCCATTCCTCCACCTGGTGCTTGATCTCCTCCGCACGAGACTTCCTCTCCTCCAAGAGCTTTTCCCCCATCCTCAGCCGGCTGTCCTCAACGTATGTAAACGCCGTCCCCTGGATACGGAAGTGCTGTTCCTGGTATGGAAATTCCGGGTTACTGCCCTTCACATTCGTCTGAATCACTGTCTGCTTCTTCCTGCGCAGCTTCCGGATATCCTCTTCCGTCTCCCGAATCAGTTCGCAGGCATCTATATACTCCTGCAGGATTGTCTTGTCCATCGGCGCCTCCTTCCATCAGTCAAGTAACCTGTCCTCATACCGCATCTTCAGGCACGCCGCCAGTGCCAGCATGTACACCGCTGCGATAATGCAGCAGATGGCTATCAGTATCTTTTTATACATTCCATCACCTTCCGTTATCCTCACGATACGGGAGACCGTACTTCCCTTTGTCCACCGAGAGGTCATCGATATAACACGTTGCATATATCTTCCGGGGATTGTTCCCGTATTTCTCTATATTCTCGGGAAGGTTGTCGTTGACTGCGTCAAACTCCAGGCCATAGCCCTTACACCAATCTACCGCCTCCTGCAGCCGGTCACCGATCCGGCAAGTCCACAGGATTACCCTGCATCCCTCTTCCCGGCACCTGATAAGGTGCCCGATCAATTCCCTGTTTGGGGCGCCAATCCCCGGCCACTGGCTTTCGCACAGGGTTCCATCAAAATCCACTGCGTATATAGATGTATATGTGCTCATCCTTTTTCCTTCACCTTCCCGCTTTTCCTCCTTTGGCCTGTACGCCCCACAATATCCTGATACATACCCGCTAGTCTCACGGCATTCGTCCATTTTGGTACACTTTTCACAATCTGCCATATGTCCTCCTTAATGGCTGAGTTAGTCCTTTTCTTACACAGTATTCATTCCATGTTTCTGTCCTATAGCAACCGCTATATACATAACGTTGTTGAAATTCCATCTGCTCCACATTCATGTCATTACCCATTCGTCTCCCAACATAGAACACTGGATTTCTCCCCATTCCTTTCCATCTTCCCATCGTAACCATTTCTCAGGCATCACATATCCTCCTTTATGGGTGTATTACTCTAACACTGTGAGAAGTGGAGGCATCTGCCCGGACTGATATGCCGCCTCTATTTGCGGTATCACCAGTTCTCCTGCCGTCTGGCCATTCGGTAGCACAATATGAGTCATGAACTCATCATCAAAACAGCTCACTCCGGACTCGATCGCCTCAAACTTAGCCTTGATGACTAATAGTAACGCCCGCCACCTCTGCCTCTCTAATTGCTCTGTCTGCTTATCCGTCTTTCCTCTCGGAACCTCCATCACAAAACGAACCTGCCTTCCGCTCGCAGTGAATCCGATCATCACCTTACTACCACTGTATCCGGAAATGAACTGCCCAGCTCCATGCTTCCTGATCAATTCTTCAATCTCGATCCGGCTTTTCGACACCGTAACCGTTGTGCTCTCTGCATATGCCATATCTGCCTCCTAACTCCACATACTAGTCTGCCTCGCTGTCGTAACCACTGGATGTCTCCTCCTCGGACACCATCATTTCCCCTGATCATCAAAAGTACATGACTCATCTTCCGAAAGGAGCCGGGATATTCCGTTACGGTGGCCACCGCTCCGGCCTCCTTTCTTTTTCCCGTTAAAGGATAATTTAATCGTTGCTTGTGAACGTAACCGGAACAATCTGTTCAGGCAGGAAATTCACCTCATATCTATACTTGTCTACCTCTGCGCCGCTAATGTCCTCCACCACCCACAATGTCCATTCTGTCAGACCGACGGAATGCTTTTTGTACTCACCAGGGCCTGTCTCTACGAGTGCTATAATCCGGTTTTCCTGCAGGGTGAAGGAAAATGCCCCTATCAGTTCAAACATAGGCTTATCGGTTCTTGCATTCAGCACCGTCAATCGGCGTACCACATTGAAATTGTCTGCTTCCTGGGATACGTTATACGACACATTATCCGCCTCTGTGCATCCCGCAAGTGTTAATGTCATTACCAGTATCAGAATAACCGCTGCTGCGGTCCGCTGCTTAAGTCTGCCTGCATCAATCAGTCTCATCGTTTTATCTCTCCTCCATGGATCCGCCTGCAAATCTCATCAAAGTCCCCGATCCAGATATGGGCCTTCTCCCGCATGGTCTCTAT
Organism: uncultured Lachnospiraceae bacterium; assembly: GCA_947650005.1. Classification (GTDB taxonomy): domain Bacteria; phylum Bacillota; class Clostridia; order Lachnospirales; family Lachnospiraceae; genus Eisenbergiella. The sequence continues at coordinate 29,755 of CANSTU010000013.1, read as the reverse complement.
CCGCCTAATCTTTGTCCTTGCCTCTGCCTCCCTCTTCTTCTCAGCGTCCCTCTCATACTCAAGCTTTGATATCTGCCTGTCCAGCCTCCTCACTGCTGCTTCTGCGTCCTCCGCCTCCGAACATGCCCCCGCCAGGCCGTTCCCCGCTGCCGCTTTTTCCAGGTAGTCCCTCACTTCTGCAAGAGTTATGTCATCCATCCCGGCTGCCATTATCCGGAATAGTTTCTTCACCCGTGTCCTTGTGTTGGGGAGGAACTGATCCAGCCTCACTCTTATGGTCCCATTTTCTGTCTTTATCGTGACTTCCATCCCGTTTCCTCCTTCACTGCCCTGATCCTTGCTTTCAGGCTTTCCATTACCCATCCCTGTACATCATCCTTCATCCGCAAGGCTTTCATCACATCCTCGTCCCGGGTTCCGCTGCTCACTAGATGATGGATGATCACCTTCTCTCCCTGCCCCTGCCGGTGCAGCCTCTTATTCGCCTGCGTATACAGCTCGTAATTCCAGATTAACCCAAACCATATGGCATGGTTCCCTCCTTGCTGCAGGTTCAAGCCGTAGGCACTGCTGGCCGGGTGGGCCAGGAGTATGTCTATCTGCCTGGCATTCCAGTCTTCCTCATCTCGCAACGTCCTCAGCTCCCGCACCCGCAGCCCTGATCCGGACAGGGTCTGCAGTATCCTCTGGCGGTCATGCTGGAAGTTATAATATACCAGTACCGGCTTTCCCCTTAGAGATTCGATCAGCTCCTGGAACGCCTCCACCTTGCACCCGTGGATCTCGTGTACGCCCCTATCCCCATCGTACAATGCCCCGTTTGCCAACTGTAGAAGCTTGTTGGACAAGGCCGCGGCACTGGCCACACTGATCTCTTCATCCTCCGGCAACTGCAGCACCATTTTCCTTTCCAATTCCCTGTAGGCCCTTTCCGCCTTCGTATCCAACTCCACCGGGATCTCGTGATAGACAAGATCCGGCAGCTGGAGGTAATCCTCCGCCTTCATGCTGATGCAGATATCCGAGATCCGCTCCAGGATTCCCTGCTCCGTCCCAGGCTTCGCAGCGTAGCTGTATACCATCCCGTCCGCGCCGCGTTTATCTGGCTGGAAATATCTCTCCCGGAAATGGGTGTATCTCTTGCCCAGACGTTCCCCGCCATCCAGAAGGTACACCTGGCTCCATAGATCCTCCAGACCGTTGGGGGATGGCGTTCCGGTAAGCTCCACCATCCGTTCAATCCGCCCCCTTACACTCGCCAGGGCCTTGAAGCGCTTTGCCGTATGGCTCTTAAAGCTGCTGGATTCATCTACCACCACCATGTCGAACGGCCAGCTGTTGCGGTAGTAATCTACCAGCCAGCAGACGTTCTCCCGGTTCGTGATGTAGATGTCCGCCGGCGTATTCAGTGCCTGTATCCTTTTCGCCCGGCTTCCCAGAACCCGGGAGACACGTAGCAGCTGGGTATGGTCCCATTTATCTTTTTCCTTCGTCCACGTCCCCTCCGCCACCTTCTTCGGCGCTATCACCAGCACTCGCCGGACAGCGAACCTGTCATATTTCAGTTCCCGGATCGCGGTTAGGGTGGTGACTGTCTTCCCCAAGCCCATATCCAGGAAGAGGCCCACCTTTTTAGTACCTATAATCTTTTCGATGCAGTATTTCTGGTAATTGTGTGGCCTGAACTCCATCCTTTGCCTCCTCCCCCGCATTCCTCCAGGAAGCCTTCTACTTCCCTGATACCCTTCAATACCCGTACATCCTGTCCCAGGGTCCGCAGCTTCCGGATCTGTACCTGCTGCAGCTCTGTGAGCTTCCCAGCCTCCGTTTTCAGTTCCACAAACACCGGCGGCCGCCATGGAAGGATGACAATCCGATCAGGCACCCCATCATTCCCGGGACTCGTCCACTTATAGGCCCTGCCGCCCAGACTCTTCACTCCATCCGCAAGCACTTTCTCAATTTCCTTTTCTCGCATCTCTTACCTCCAGATACCAGAACCAGTTCTGTGTCTCTCCGTCCTCGTCAAACTGATGAAACGTCTTGACACCAATCTCTTTACGCGCCTGTCTTAATTCCGCACGGCTAAATCCAGCCTCACGCGCTGCGGCTCTCACGTCTTCGCACAAATGTGTCCCGCTATCCCCTAGTTTTTCTCTCAGCCATTCTCTGCATTTCATCTCTTACCTCCGTAAACGTTTCTGCCGCCTCACACACACGTGTATGTGTACCCCTATATATGTGGGCCTATATCCTATATTTATATATATTTTTATATTCATATAGAAAATAGGTTTACATAGTTTACATTATCTATATATCCCTGTATTTATCAGGCTTTTCGCGTATACTATCCTCGTGAACAATCCTTTTTTCAAGGTTTATCCGGTTTACTTCCGCCTCCGCCCCTTCACGTACCACGCAGACCTTCCATTGTGAAAAGTTTATAACATTAATTTACGCCCTTTCGAATCCTTTCTGCGTCCCATATGGCCCGTATCTCCTCACACTCTTGTTCCTCTTCCATCCTTCCATCCCCGCCAGGATCCCGTTGATCTCGGAGCTTTCCGTCCTCTTCAGATACTTGGGATCCCCGCCGAAGCATTCAGCCCATATCTCTGCCGCGCACACTTTCTCTCGAGGGATAAGGCCCGCCCCGTCCGTTCCGGATATGTTCCCTTGCAGGAACATCCTCCTCTCGCCTATTCCCATCCGCTCCCATCCCTCCGGGATCGGTTTCTCCAAAAACTCCAGGATCAGCCCCTCTTTCTCAGAGGTTTCCTTATGTTCTTTCCGTCTTTCGTCCGCCAGCGCCTCGATCTCTTTCGGTAGATATAGTCCTTCACCCAGTGTCCAGTAAATATAGGCCTCTGCCCACACCTGATCCACTTCTCTTGGCAGGTCCTCCCACACTGATTTTTTTGCCGCGTGCTCTCCCACGTCTACTGGCCAGAAGCGCCGATTGCCTGTGGTGTCCTTCAGAAACTCCCTGCTGTTACTCGTCCCGCAGAACACACAGCGTCTCGGGTACTTCTCCACTCGGCGGCCGTATGCCGCGCGGTAGATATCGTCCGTCTTGCTCAAAAACTGCTTGACCGTGTTGGTCTCCTGCTTTGTCATTGCCGTCAGTTCCCCCACCTCGTTGATCCATGTCCCCTGGATGAGCTCCGCCGCCTCCTTGCCTTCGAAGGATGTGAGACTGTCACTGAACCACTCCCTTCCCAGCATGGATAGGAAGGTGCTTTTCCCGATGCCCTGCGGTCCCGTCAGGATGGGCATACAGTCAAACTTCACCCCTCCCGCCACAGCCCGGGCTACTGCGGCGCACAGGAACTTGCGCATCACAGTCCTGGTATAGATATCATCCTCCGCACCAAGGTAATCAGACAGCAATGTTTCTACGCGTTTGATCCCGTCCCAGGACAGGCCTTGCAGGTATCTCTTCACATCATTGATACGGTTCTGGTTGCTCACGATCAACAAGGCATTATCCAATTTCTCCCGGCCTGTGATCCCGTAAAAAGCTTCTATGTACCGGTAAAAGCTTGCATCGTCCGCATCCTTCCATCTCCTCTTTTCCTCCCGTGCATCCCACGGCAGGCGTCCCAGCGCCATCCCGCAGCTGGCAAATTCATCCGTGACGATCCGCCCCCTAAGCAGAGGGTCATTTTCCAGGATGAGGACTACGTTGTTGATGGTTTTCTCGAAACGGCCGTTTCCGTCCTTCGTTAGTTTTCCGATCCACGAGATGTCCTCCTCCGTCCCCGCGCCATCTGCTGTTTCCCCGGGTTCTCGGGGCATATGGAAAGCTTCCCGGGCCTCTTCAAAGCGTTCTCGACTCATCCGGTCCGATACTGCCTCGTCTGCCAGCGCCAGACGGCTCATGGCAAGATAGGACGGCAGCCTGCCCGCTGGCGTCCCTTCTTTGGCTGTATCATCCCGATCACCGAACTTATGAAGGCGTACCAAGTCGAATGCATTCACAAGCAGACCGGAACAAGGATCCGTCGCATGGTGAGAATACAAGAAACGGTCTCCGTCATATACAATGGCGCCTCCCACCGTAGAGCCGCCGGTATAAGTATACCGCCCTGGGATTTCCGTCCTCTCATACATTCCAGGGAGAAATCTGTCCATCGCCTGGGCAATGGTATATGTACGGCAGAACGCACCGATCACGCCTTTTTTTGCCGTTGGATCCTCCTGCTTTGCCAGACGCCGGCGCTCCATGGCCTCCGTCCCAGGAACCCGGGGCCATTGTGTGATATCATGCCAGTCTCCATACATCCCAAGGATCCCGTCCGTGCTGGCAAATGGCATGTCATATATCTCGCAAACATACTGCCCGTCCGCGCAACAACTGGGCCAATACATCATACGGGACGCCTCAAAGGTCGTCGTATCACAGGCGCCTATCCCGATCAAGGCCGCCAGCTTCCTGGCAACTGGTTCATATTCATCCGCCGCAGCTGTCCTGTCTAGCGGGATGATAACGCGCAGCCGAGGGGCATATCCTGTGTGTTTCCGCGTGCTGTATACGGCGGCGGCACAGCCTAAGCCGCCAACCCGGCGCAGGATATCCTCCGTCTGCCCTGCCGGGATGCTGTCCATATCCAGCGTCACCAGGTCCCGGCCCAGCACGCCGGATGCTTTCCTGCGGTTCCCTGCGAACGTCCCGCCTACAAACCCGCCTACGTCTTTCAGTTCATCCTGGCGTGACTTTGGCATAGCCAGATATGCTTCTATCGTTTCTGCGCTGCGGACTGGTGACCGCAGCCTTTCTGTAAAGTCGGACCAGAGGATCGTGCAATCCTGCCACTGGACGGCCTTCCGGCTGCCCGCCATACTGATATGCAATGCTCTATTGTTCTGCATGCCGCTCCCTCCTAGTCCTTTTTATAATGATTCCCTTCAAACCCGGCGCCCTTCAGAATCAGCCCCGGCGCCCATGGGATCGGCTCCGCCATCAGGGCACATATGCTGTCCACTGTCACGTCCAAAGGCGCGTCTATGACCACCTCATCATGCACGTGGAATACCACCTGCAGGCCCAGGGCGTCGATCCGGCGCAGGGTCTCAGCCAGGCAGTCCCTGGCGATGGCCTGGACGATGTTCTCCACCAGCTTTCCGCCATAGGTAGACACAATCTCCCATTTCTTCGACTGCTGGCCTATTGTATAATAATGTACCGCCAGTTTCCCGAACTGATTTTCGTGTAGGAACGGCTTTGGATAAAAAAGCTTTCTCCCAGACGGGAGGCGTATCGTAAGGAAAGACTGGCCATATATCAGGTCGCCTTCCAGGGCAAACAGCAGCCCCCTGATAGCCTGAGGCTGTGCGGTCTCCATTACCGCAAGAGCAGCGTTCCCTACCTGATGCCACAGATCCACAATCCGCGGGTTCGCCTGCCTCCACTTCGATACAATGTCGGGAAGTTCCTCCTCCGCAAGCCCCATATCCAAGGCGCCCTGGGAAATCAGGGCAGACGGTCCGCCCTGGTAGCCCAGGGCCAGCGTCGCCACCTTCCCTTTCTGCCGCAGAGCGTATTCCGGATTTCCCTTTACGATCCTCTCCACGGGGACGCCAAACATCTGCGCGGCTGTTGCCTCGTATATTTTCCCGTGGGTGGCAAATACTTCGTTCACCCATTGCTCCCCCGCGAGCCAGGCAATTACCCGGGCTTCAATAGCGGAAAAATCAGCTACCACGAATTTATGTCCTTCCGACGGAATAAACGCCGTCCGGATCAACTGGGAAAGTGTGTCCGGCACGTTCCCGTATAGGAGCCTCAGGCCTTTGTAATCCCCTTTCCCCGCGAGTTTTCTGGCTATGTCCAGAGTCCCCAGGTAGTTCCTTGGCAGGTTCTGCATCTGTACCAGGCGTCCGGACCATCTCCCGGTCCGGTTCGCGCCGTAATACTGGGTTAGGCCGCGTATGCGGTCCCCTTCCCCCCTGGCCGCCTCCATGGCGACATACTTCTTGACGGATGTTTTGCCCAGCTGCTGCCGGATCTCCAACATCCGGCGGACATCCTCTGGGACATCCCTTTCCATCAGCCTGGATACGGTTTCCTTGCGCAGGTCTGGGATCTCCTCTCCTAGCCGCTCACGGAGCCATTGGAGTAGCTGGGAGGTGCTGTTCGGGTTGGCCAGGCTGCTGACAGCCTCGGCTTCCTGTGTTAATTCCTGCCGGCAGGCATCATCCACGCTTAATGCCCCGCCCGCCAGTGTCTTATCCACACGGACTCCATATGCATTCATCCGCACATCCATGTGCCACAGCCTGACTTCTTCCTCCGGCCAGGGAAACAGACACAGCCGCCTGCTGATTTCCCGTTCCGTCACCACATCCTGCCGGCAGTACTCCTTAAACAGCTCCCATTTCTCCGGCGCGTGATCGGGCCGGTTCCATGTCCGCCCGCCGTTATTCTTTGTCGGACTGCAGGGTGTACAGAAATACCGGATCAAGGCCTTTCCCACTGTCAGCTTCTGTTTTTCCTGGGGGATCCCCACGGCCTTTCCCGCGGCTTCAAGCCCTGCCGGATACCCGCAGTACAAGCCGTGGGCCATGGTACACCTCCACTGTTCCAGCGGGGCGGTATAGCCCGCGCGGTTCAGGCAGTACCATTCGAATGCCGCATTGTAAGCGTGCTTGGTAATACCCGGATCCCGTAAGGCTTCCCGTACCCGGCCGGGCACCGTCTCCCCGCAGGCCAGGTCTATGACCTTTACGGGGTCATCGTCAAAGGCGTATGCGAACAGCAGCACGGCAAAATCCTGGGATTGTGCATACCGGTAAGCCCCTGCCTTCCCTATGTCCACGCTGCTGCGTGTTTCTATGTCAATGCTTAAATGGCCCATTCCCTGATCCTCCCATTACTCACAGGCCCGCCGGGCTCCTCTCACAGCGGCAGTCCCGTTATCGGGTTCACTCCCGCTGCCTGTCCGCTCCCGGAAGCAACAGCAGTGTATTGTATCCCGGCGGAAGGGTGTCCCGCCGGCTGGCCGTATGCTGCAGGCTGTGCGTATGCTGCGGGCTGTGCATATCCCCCGGCCTGGGTTGGCAGCCCGAAAGCTTCCGCCGCGCTGGGTGCGCCGCCTCCCAGTGGTTCCCCGTCACGCAGCTTCATCACGGGGCCCAGGCCGCATCCAATCCCTTTTTTCCCACCAAACATGTAGGGGAAGAAAGATACATTCACGCGCCCATACATCCCGCTGTAGACCTCAGACTGGTTGATGATGGGGTTCCCCTGGCTGTCCACCACCTGCGGTGGGTAGTCTGCCTTCGCACTTGCCGTAAATACCCAGTGCCCTTTGCACTCAGGGCCAAATGGCAGGCCGTCTGATGGTCTCACACCATCCCCGTCGTACACAGGGGCCGGGCAGACAGGCGGCAGCATACCGCCCCACTTGTCCTGGATCCCCCGCTGCTTCGCCGCCTCAATGGCCGCATCGATCCTGCCCATGGTTTCCGTATCCGTCTTGGGAACCAACACGGTTACACTGTACTTCTCTTCCTGCCCGGGCTGGAAAGCATAGGGCTTGAACAGGTGTACGTAGGACATCCTTACCTCACCGGTCGTTACTCTTGTCATATCATTCATATCTATTATCCGCCTTTCTGCCCCGTTTACTGGAACGCTTCCGCCGCCGTCACCACATTTGTGACCGCCGGCCTTTTATCGGTTTCTTCCACCAGCGCCGGTTTACCCGGCTTCTTTATTACGTATCCCCCCACGCATTCCGCAAACGCCTTCTTTCCAACAGTCTTCTCCACCTGCGCGAGGCTGAGGGGTTTTTTCTCCCACAGCATGGTTTCATCGATACCGGACCCCTTTAGCGCCGCAAAGGCCTGATCCATGTCCGTCCATTCCCGGGATCCGCGGCCCTCTACGGCCTTCCAGCCGGGGACCTCCCGCCCAGCCAGGCATTCCGACAGGGCTTTTTCCTGTAAATCGGAAAGCCATTTCGCCACATCTGTCCCGAGCTTCAGGTATCTCCCCATCTCTTCGTTGCTGATCAGTGGGGGCAGATTTCCCATTCCATCCGAAAAGGCAAGCGCCACATTTTTTTCTGCCCGGGCACGGCAGGACGCCTTTGCCCGGCAGAAGCGGCAAGCCTTATCATCTGGATGGAACTCCCCTTCTCCTTTGACTGCAAGAGCTGCACGTTCCCTAATCCATTCCCCCTGCCCAAGCAGGGCGTCTATCGTGGTATCCCATTCCGAAATACCGTCCGGAAGCCTTGGCTGAACAATGGACATCTTTATGCGCCTCACGGGATACAGCGTCTTATAGGCGTCATAAGCCCCCAAAGCATACAGTATCATCTGCGGATTGTTTTTGGCTTCTACACGCCCAGCCGGACTTTTCCCGTACTTGAAATCGATTATGTGGATGGTTCCTCCGCCGATCAGGATACAGTCTGCTGTGCCAAAACCTTCCGGCACCCATGTGCCAAACTCCACTTGCTTTTCTATGGCCACATACGGCTGGTTTTCAAAGGCCAGAGCGGCGGACCTCACATAGTCCAGGTACTCATCGGTATACCCGTCCATCTCGTCATCCCACAGCGGGGATTTCTTCAGCTTCGTCACTACGGCGCGCAGCTTCCTCTTATCGAGACTGTCCAGCAGGAAATAGTTTTTTACCTTTGACTCCGCCAGTTCATGGGCCAGAGTTCCTTCCTCCGCCGCGTCAGATGTGGTATCTGGGAACTTGGCCTCTAAAAGGGCGCTGGGAGGACAGGCGGTCCATCGGTGGGCGCCGGAAGCGCTCAGCAGGGCATGCTTCCTTTCCTTATGCTCCGTCATATCTGTGCCCCCATTTCCCTGAGCGCTGTTGCAAACGCGCCGTACTGCGCCTGTGGAAGTGCTGGGAGCGCCTCCACGTTGAACTTGGTAAGAAGCTGCTGCAGGTCCGCCTGCCGTCCCGTGTCCATTAAGGACATCCCAGCCCTCGCCAGGTCGTCCAAGGTATAGGATGCTGTGGTCGTTGGCACTGCGGTGGTCACAGCCTGCTGTGGTACGGAAGCTGCAGGCTGCGGCACTGCTTGGGACGATATCGGAACAGTGATCGCCGGCTGGGATACCGGAATACCTGCTGCGGGGGCCGATGCCGTCTGTACGGGTGCCGATGCAGCCACAGTAAATGCAGATGCTGCAGCGGATGTACCGCTGGGCGATGTCTCCGCCTGGGATCCCGCCAGTGCCAGTATTGCGTCTGCCAGTCTCTCCAGCCCGGGGATATTTACTGTAATTTTCATTTCCATCATTGTGATTTCCTCTCTTTCTCTGCATCTCTCGCAGAAGTATTGCGAACCGGGCTCCCGGTTCGCCGTGCGGTGCTTGTCTTTTCTCTTTACAAATCTCCTTTTCTCCCTTACAATAAGGGTGTGGTTGTTTGTGGCGCTGTGACTTTGCGGGTTCAGCGCCGCATTTCTTGTTCGTAGGCTACGATCCGGCCGTCTTCTATGGTGATCCGCCATCCCCGCCGGTACCAGTAGAAATGCTTTTGCAGGGATATTTTATTCCATCTCCTGGGTTTGTTCTTCTTCATCGGATATACCTCTCATACTTCTCAAGAACAGTCTCGGTGAGACCGTTCTTAAACACTTTCCGGACGTCCCGGATATCTTCCCGTTTTTCCTGCCCCAGCCGTTCCAGCAGTGCAGGGCGGCTTTGGATGTGGACAGCCCGCCGGCCGTCTGCATATTCGATCCGGTATTTCATCGTTATCCTCCTTCCCACAATACGGGCAGCTTCCTGTTTTTCCCTGAAAGCCAGGTACAGGGATTCCGGTAACTTCTATAAATTTCGGTATGCTGATAAAAAACGACCACTGCCCCGAAGTTTGAACCGCTGAACCAAACTCAAAGCCGGGCCTTCCCTCGATCAGGCCCTTTCGGACATAGTCTCCATGCTTATGCATCAACGCTGCGGCCTGGTTGCAGTTCATGGTGTAGTTAATCTCTGATAACTCTGCCTCCTGTGGGGTATCGGGCGGGCCTCCTCCCATCAGCTCTTCCACAGTACAGCCCAGAGCCGCTGCAATAGCAGGAAGCCGCTCCTGTTTCGGTACATTCTGCCCGTTTACATACTGGCTGATCGATGGTTTCCCGATTCCCGTGAGCCTGGACAGCTCTGCGCCGCTCATATGCTTTTCCCACATGATCCTCTTCAGATTTTCCGCAAACATTTCCGTTTCTCTCCTCCTCACGCTCTTGTTAATATGATGATCAGCACTGCCAGCCAGGCCAGTATCCAGAGTGCGACCGCCGTCCAGGCCAGGCCCTGGCGGAGTCTCTGTGATCTCCGTGGGTTCATATCGTTTGTCACCTCCCTTCCTCCGCTTGAAAATCCTCCCGCCCTCTCTTATAATTTGTGTACAGGCTCCCGCCAGAGCCGAGTACAAAAGAAAGGAGAACTGCTATGCTGGTTAATGAACAAGTTCCTTGGACTTTTAAAACCTGGATTGCCCATTTTAAAAATGTTGATCTGCCCATAGGGGATCTGGCAACCGACATACTCAAAGATAATGATTTCCCCAATGAAGATTACTTTTCGGAAATCTGGGAACATATTTCTTTAAAATGCAAGGGCGATCCGGATGTCTTAGAAACATTCGCTTTAGCCTGGAATTATTATTTGGCCTCCAAAGATTCTTCCTGCCCGACTTTTACCACCACATAACGCGCGCTGTATGGTTCACGAACCATTACAAAATCGTCAGAGGACTCCAAGCTGCTCCGAATGGCCTGGAGTTCTTTTCTGATCGCTACCAATTCGCGGTAGATTTTCTTTAACATCTTTTTCCTTACCTCCTCAACTGCTCTAAAATCGGGTTTTCGTTCATGTTTATCGGTATCATTGCTTTTTTTAGCACTCTCCTCTATACTGTTTTTACAGGCTCTGCCAAGCCGAGTACACAAGAAGGGAGGGTTATTCTATGTACCATGTCATTGTTATTTATGCAGATCAATCTTTCCGCGAGTTTGATCACATAAATAAAATTGAATTTTATGCATCATCAGCGTACCAAACATTAGAAGGCAATGCTATTACATCCCATCGCTATATGCTTGGGAACTTAACTTATCATCTTTTTTCTGAAGATGGTGCAGCAACCGTCTCTGTACACAGCGCAATAGCCTTTGAAGTTTACAAAGAGGTCTAGTTTCGTCCACCCTTATGTTGATGTCCACAGCATAAGGGTGGACTTTTGCAACCGCGAAACACTTTTCTGCTGTTTTCTCTAATCTCTCTATGTCTCTAATCTTTACTTCAATACTTATCTTACCTGCCATTGCCGCTTTTTCTCGCCTCCTTCTGTGCTTCGCACAATATTATATGTCTACATCATTATTCCTAATTTTAATAATATTCTTCAATATACAGTATTAACATTAAATTTACATACTATATATTGTGTTTTGTGTTGACATATCAGTATTTTTATACGATAATATCAATACAATAATTATCTATAATAAGGAGGAATTATTATGGCAAAGCAACCGATTAAACCAGGAACCGACAACAAACCTGCTGGGACATATCACGAGGTAGGCCCTCGTGGCGGGCAAGTCCCTGGAGGACGAACAGTCCATATCGACCCAGGCGATCGTCTTCCTCCGACCCAGAAGCCAGGACGCGGATGGGTTAAATGATTCGTGAATGCCGTTGTTGCTGCAACGGCATTCATATTGCAGTCCTTTTCCGCCAGAAGCAAAAACACCATCCGAAGATATTCACCTGAAGCCATGACTCAGCGTACCGCTTGCCGTTTTCCGTATACTTCGTGATATAATGATGTATCAACTCAGTCATCCTCCCTTTCCAGCTGCATAGATATAATCCGTAGTCACTCCGATAGCTAATGACAAACTTAAAATATCGCATGCTTTTATTAACCTACGGCCATTTAACATATCACACAGTTCTTGGGCTGTGTATCCAGCTCTTTTTGCCACATATTTCTGTTTTACACCCTTCTCTTTAATCACCTCTGCCATTCCGACATCAAATGGATAATTCATTTCCTTGATTGTCAAGAACTATCACCTCCCTCCCCAATGTCATTTACTTACGCCTTCCCTTCAACTGCTCAAAAATCTGATTTTTGTTCATGTTACGCTCCTACCTCTGTAATTGGGCCATCTGCATTGGGGGCTTTCGCAATGTCATTTACTTAAGCCTTCCCTTAATACATACCCTACCCTTCAAATTACATGCTCTTCTTTAAAGGAGGTAACCCAAATGCCTAAAAACACAACCGGACCCAACATATCTATTCCTATACCACCATCTCCGCCGCCAGAAATAAAACATGATGGAGGCGGCGCCCCTGGGCCACGGCATCCTGCCCCGCCTTGCCCGCCACCCAAAAAGTAGAGCTTCATCTTTTTTTAAATATCTGCTCCTTCATAATTTCAAATTCGCAGTAGTCGCACATGGTACAGGGATTCTTCTTGATCAGATCCCGGATTAAGGCTCTGTACCATGCAACACCTGCTGCCATTCCAATAAGGAACCAAGCAAATTGTTCCATCCTTCCACCCACCTCCCTTCCTGATCTTGAAAATCCCTCTGCCTCCCTCTATAATGTCTATACAGGCTCCCGCCAGAGCCGAGTACAAAAGAAAGGAGAAAAATTCTATATGTTTCAAAACACCTCTCAATTAAAAAACGTCATGAAAGAGGTTCTTAAGACTTTCCAATGCAACCAAAATATTGAGATTCTTTATTCAAAATACCCTGATGATCTTGCCCTTGATCTGGTAGAGGCTATCAATTCCTGCTTATCAGCCGGGTATCTGACAGGTGTAAGCTGTCAGGTTGGTGCCCAGGGCGATGTCGTTATCAGTACTTCTTCACCCCATGTTACAGCTTCTGGTGCTGACTTTATTTCGGAAAGTTAGGATTTCTTTCATCCCTTGCTGTGTGGGTGACTTCCTGATATGACAGAATATCCTTTACTGTCTTGAAGACTTCATCCACACAGTTTCTTGGGACTTTTTCCTTCTCTAACAGCAGAATAACCAAATAAGCTGTCTTTACATTGTCTAGTAAACAAATCGTTGTTCCGGTTTTCTGGTTTTCAATCCATTTGGCCATCTTCCCTCACCTCCCTTCCCCTGATTTCGCTTGAAAATATTTCTAATTTTCCTTATAATACAGTCATAATTCTGTTCGCTTAAATGCAAAAGAGGAAAACATAATGCCTGATAAAAATTCTCCCTTTTCGGAAAAGTGTTCCCACTGTATATTGGAACAACTTTTTGTGTATGTTTATACAAGTTGCTTCGTCGGATTGCGTGCAACATTATCCACTGAAAACAGATAGTCTATTGGTTTCTCCAAGTAAGCTGCTGCCGCTCTCATTTCTTCGCCCCTAAAATCTCCATCTGTTTCCATGCTCTGTTTGTACCTTAAACCTGCCAAAGTAATATGCAGACAGTCTGCAAGTCCTTTCTTTGTCTTGCCCTGCATTGCCAATTCTCCATACAGTACCGGATATTTAAAAGGGTATCTCATGTTTATCCTCCTTTCTTAACTTTTGCTAAGTATATTTGCATTATATTTGCATTTGTTAAGTTTGTCAATACCCCTTGCAAATATTCTTAACTTATGTTAAGATTCTTTCAAAAGAGGTGATTTTATGTCTTTTGCAGATAAATTAAAAGAAATGCTTAATAAAAATGGATTGAAGGCTGCTGATTTGGCTAGAGCAACAGGATTAAGTGAAGCCTCTATATCTGACTATCTAAAAGGTAAAAAAGAGCCGCGTGGACGTCAGAGTATTGCAATAGCTAAAGCCTTAAATGTTTCCCTTGATACACTTTGGGAAACTGGATACGATAATGCCAACTCGAATGATCCCAAAACTGATGAGGCTTTATCTCTATTTTCATCGCTACGCCCTGACTTCCAGGACTATGCCCTTGAACAAATTAAAAAGCTTGTCGAACTTCAGGATAAAAATGGTTGATTATGTTTGTACTTTTCTTTAAATTTCAAATTCCCTCTCGACTTTTATGCGCATTATGCGTATAATATAATTATGAGGAGGTTACGGCATGAGATTCCGGGAAATAGAAAAAATCATTTTGGCTGATGGATGGCAATATAAAAATGCAAAAGGTTCGCATTGCCAGTATACTCATCCATCCAAACCGGGTAAGGTCACAATCCCCAACCACCCCGGAGACATCGCTCCACAAATAGTTAAACAAATTTTCAAACAGGCCGGGCTGTAAAAGCCCGGTACTGTACACCATAAAGGAGGTTTTTTATGAAGTTAACTTATCCCGCCTGCTTTTATCCTGATGAAGAAAGAAAAGGGGCTTATGCTGTGGTGGTTCCCGATCTCCCCGGATGCGTAAGTGGAGGTGATACGCTGGCCGATGCAATCCTTATGGCTACAGATGCCGCATCCGGCTGGGTTCTTGACGAACTGGAGGACGGAAAATCCGCACCTGCTGCCACTCCTTTGGAAAGTATTATTCCCGATCCCGGCGGCTTCGTAAGCATGCTGGTTCTGGATATGGATGCCTATGCTGAAAAGTATGGTGAAAAGGCTGTAAGAAAAAATCTTACCATTCCCGCATGGCTCAATACGTTTGCCGAAAATAACCATATTAACTTCTCCCAGGTGCTTCAGGATTCCTTAACCGCCCTCTATCAGCAAAAACAGCACGCTTAAGTGGTTGCCCCGATTTCGTATGGAATCGGGGCCACTCTTTGCCCTCTTTCCAAACAGTGAATTTAAGAAATTTTTCTGTAAATGGATATTTCCGAATTTGAAAAATGCAAAATTCTGCCATAACAGAGTTTCCTTAACTTAACGGCTCACGCATCTAACTAAATGGCATTGCATTTACTTCATCTCCCTTCCTCTGCTGTATGAAGAATGATCCTATCTACGCCACTTCTATCAAAGGAAGAATCCCTTTCTGCTTCAGAAGGTCATACAGGAAGAGTCTGCCTTTCTGTGTCCAATACGAATGCTCCCGGGAGTGCTGTATTCCTTTAGCATCAGCATAATTGTGTGTTTTGGTATGCAGATATCCTTTTCCCTGCCATTCAGCGTAAAGCACCCATGTACTGCCCTGTTTGAACTGGATGCCTATATCATGGAGCATTGAATTGAACTTCTTTGCAGACATCCCATAATCCTTTGCGATCACTGTCGTAGCTATCAGATCTTTGCACTGGAGGATCATGTCATAATAAGAGGCTTTCGGCCGGAGTTCTTCGATAACCTTCTGATGCTCCACGATCTGACCTCCAAGGAATTTACACCGTTCTTTCAGGCTGTTCACTGTCTCATCGGCCAAGCGCAGTGCTCTGGCCATCACCTGCTCCGGAGTGTTCCATGCTTTTTCCAAGTCAAGGAAATACTGACGGATTTCCATTCCTTTTTCTGTCCTCTGGAGCATACAGATCTGTTTCGCCATATCGACTGTAATATCATAATCGACAGGGGGTCTTCCTCCAGTACTTTCACTCTTTTTTGAGCAAAAGTCTCTTTCTTCTTTGAATCCGTACTCCGCCATCCTCGGAAACCAATCATTAAATCTTGTTCGAATTCCCAGTTCCATATGTAAATCTCTGGCCGATACAGTAGGCTGTTCTGTATCGTAGTTAATTTCAATTAATTCGTTCATAATACCTCCATCGTGTCTTTTAAAGACACTTTTGCTTCAAAAAAAATAGAGCTCGTTTCCAGCGCAGTCAGATGATATTTTTCTTTAATTTTGCAAATTTCGCTTTGAGTAAATTCGGCACCGTTAGTCTCATTAATTTTAGCAGAAAATGTACATCTGGCAATCCCCAAAAAGGCTGCAAGTTTTGTTCCATTATCACCATTTAATTTCATTATAGATTCTAACTTTAACTTATTCATAACCGCCACCTCCTTTCGTGTCTTATTAAGACACTTTCACAATACCACCATTTCTTTTTTAAGTCAATCACTTTTTGTGAATTTTAAGACACTTTGTTTTAAATATCTTGCATTTCTCAAATATATATAGTAAAATTAAGACACTTTAAAGGAGGGACATTTCAATGTGCATGGCCGATAGGATTAAAGAAAGGCGTTTAAAAATGGGGTATACACAGGAAGAGCTGGCTAATAAGCTGGGGTTACAAAAATCCGCTATCGCAAAATATGAAAATGGCAGAGTTGAAAATATTAAAAGAAGTGTTATCTTGAAAATGGCCAGTGTTCTCGACTGTAATCCAAGTTATCTTATGGGTTGGCAACAGTATAATACCGGATGTGAAAAATATATGATTTTTGAACCTGATCAAACTTCTCTTTATATTCCAGTAGATGGGGACGGAGATTATAGCGAACAAGAAGATAGTCTTCTACGCTTTTTTTCCAAATTAAATGAGGAAAATCGAAAAAAGATATTGCAGTATACCGAGAATGTCCTTTCCATACAGGATTTTGAAAAAGAACAGGATGAACTTCTTAATTCTCAATGTACCTCAGCCACAAAAGAAAATCCTTCTTCTTTTCAGAATCCACAGGCTGCTTATCTTCTTCCTAACGCTGCTCATGAGCGTACCGATATTGAATTTACGGAGGAAGATCGTCAGGCCGATGAAGACATGTTGGATTAAAGTCCGTTTTATTGGACACTCGTCCTGCTATCATAATTCGGGAGGTGATGATCATGGAACTTGACAGACTTCTGGCTATGGCTGAGGCTTCAGGAATCCCGGTGGAAGAAAGGCCTCTGAAAACCTATGATGGCAGAATAAAAAATAATAAAATTTATCTGCGGCAAAACATGACCAGTGTTCAGAAAAAATGTGTTCTTGCCGAAGAGTTGGGTCATTACCATACAACGGTTGGTGAAATTATTGATCAGTCTAATACAGCCAACCGAAAGCAGGAGGCCCGCGCTCGCCTCTGGGCGTATACTCATATCATAACCCTGCTGGATATCGCCAGGGCGTACAAACGCGGCTGCCATACTCTGTATGATATGGCGGAACACCTGGATGTCACGGAAGAATTCCTGCAGGATGCATTACAGACATATAAATCAAAGTATGGTACTGGTATCAAAATCAAAGACTACTATGTCTCTTTCGAGCCATCGTTTTCAGTATATGAGTCCTTTCCTCAGACGGAGGAAGTGGACTGAAATAATCATAGATTACTCCAAGGTTGCCTGAATAGGGACTGAAATTAAGAAAAATCGCCCTAGCGCGCCAACGCCAGGGCGGAATCCCAGAAAACATATTTTTCAAAAATTTTTAAATTTTTAAGATTGACAATTTATCTGTTTGGGCATAATATAGAAGTGTAACAAGGTTACACAACTAATAATGCCTTAGCAGTAAGCCACCCAGTATAGGGGATGCGCCGAACCTAAGGCTTTTTACGTTAATGGAGGGGATTTTTAGTGAGTACAGCAATTCTTGTTGACGGAGGTTTTTATCGCAGAAGAGCGCAGATAAAAATCGGGGAAAAAACGGCAGAAGAGAGGGCCAATGAGCTTGATAACTATTGCAGACGCCATCTTACGGAAGGGCATGGCAAGCAAGATACCAAACATGTCCATGAGCTTTATCGTATTTTCTATTATGATTGTCCGCCCATGAATAAAAAACTGCGTCATCCCTTCACAAAAAAAGAAATTGATTTTTCCAAGTCCGACCTAAATATCTGGATGTGTACATTTTTGGACGAACTTAAAAAGCATCGCAAATTTGCCTTAAGGCTTGGCAAGCTGGCCGATACACAAGTCTGTTATAATCTTCGGCCTGATGTCACAAAAAAGTTATGTAATAGGACATTAAAATGGGAAGATCTGCGGGAAAGCGATTTTGCTATCCAAGTTGACCAAAAGGGCGTCGATATGAAAATTGGCCTGGATATTGCTTCTCTTGCTTATAAAAAGCAGGTTGATCAGATTGTCCTGATCTCTGGAGATAGTGACTTTGTATCCGCCGCTAAACTGGCACGCAGAGAAGGGATAGACTTTGTTCTAGATCCCCTTGGTGCACCCATAAAACCGGATCTCTTCGAACATATAGACGGATTGCGTACCTGTGATAGACAGTACTATAATGTCTGAATTTATTTTTATATTTTTTAGAGGAAAAGCCCCGGCATCACCGGGGCAATCCCAGAAAACTATACAGGCCCGGAGGCCGGTATACTCTTCCCTAACCAAGAAGATTATACCACATTCCTCCGGCACCTGTACAGGTGTTATTTTTATACCCAAAAATCCGTAACAGGCAAAGGAGGAAAATCAGCATGACCGGAGGAACCAGAAAGCGCGGCTCAACATGGTCCTATTATTTCGACCTGGGGAAGGTGGACGGCAGACGCCAGAAGAAGGAAAAAGGAGGTTTTCGAACGAAGAAAGAGGCTGAAGCTGCCCTCGCAAAAGCGATCAACGAATATAATAATACCGGACAATTATTTGAGCCATCTGAGATTACAGTATCGGATTATCTGGATCAATGGTATGATCTCTACTGCAATCCAAATCTCAAATACAATACACAGATAGGCTATCTGCGCATCATGGAAGGGCATCTAAAACCCCGGTTCGGCAAATACCGCCTGAAATCCGTCACTACTGCTGCGCTGCAGGAATACGCCAATAAGCTGAAAATGGACGGGCTTGCCAAGCACTCCATAACCGGAATCCTGTCTGTGTTTGGCGCAGCTCTGGATTATGCCGTTGAGCCCCTGCATTATCTTTCGGCCAACCCTATGCGTTATGTGAAATACCCCAAGGTGGAGAAGAAGCCCCGTGAAAGAATCATTCTAACTCTCGAAGATTGGCGGCAGATCATTGACCGGTTCCCCGCTGGTTCCCGGTTCCACATCCCTCTGATGATCGGCTTTTATACCGGCCTGCGGATCAGCGAGGCCTTTGCGCTGACATGGGATGACGTGGACCTTGAAAACAGAACCTTGACCGTCAGTAAACAGATTGTAAAGCGGAATTTCGGCGCTGATGTCCGCAAGGCAGCCGAAAAGACCGTGGAAAAGAAAATGCAGTCTTCGTGGTATTTCACCACTACTAAGACGGCATCTTCTATGCGTACCATAAAGTTTGGCGATACCCTCTATCAGGCATTGAAGCAGGAGCGCGCTGCCCAGCTAAAAAACGAACTGAAATATGGCGAATACTATACGATCCACGTCCTGAGAAGGGAAACAGACGAAAAAGGGAACGAGATGCAGCACATCGTTCCCATCCAGAAATGCGTTGAATCCGCCCTGCCCCGCATCCGCATGGTCTGCGTAGCCGAAAATGGAGAATACACCTCAACGGATTCCTTCAAATACTGCGCCAGAGTGATCCACAAGGAACTGCTGCTTGCTTTTGATTACCATTCCCTGCGGCACACCCACGCCACGATCCTGATCGAATCCGGTGCAGATATCAAGGACGTCCAGGTCAGGCTGGGACACTCCAATATTCAGACTACTTTACAGACATACGTACATGATACCGAAGTCATGTCGGAGCGATCCGTCGATCTCTTTGAACAGGCGGCAGGACGGAAAACTTCCTAGGATACCAAAAGAGGGCTGGCAGCAAAAGTTCACCACTGTTCAGTCCTCTTTTAACATTTTGGCCGGTTTTTCAGAATTGCGGTGGCAAATCGGTGGCAAATCACCCATTTTCATATCCTGTAATCCCTTAAAAATCCCTATTTTATGCAGCTTAATAGGCACACAGTCTCCACATGCCCCACCCAAGGAAACATATCCACTCCCCACGCCTCCCGCGCCGCATACCCCAACTTACGCAAAATCTTCACATCCCTCCCCAGCGTCTCAGGATTGCAGGAAATATAGACGATCCTCTTTGGCCCCAGCTGAGCCGCGCTGCGCAGGAAGCGTTCCGTGCTGCCGCCCCGCGGAGGATCCATAAACAGCACATCCGCCTTCGCCCCTTCTGCCGCCATATAGGACATCACATCCCCCGCATCCCCCTTTACGAAACGCACATTTCGAATCCCATTGCGTTTCGCATTGCCTATGGCATCCCGTACCGCATTGGGGTTTTGTTCAATTGCCGTCACCGATTCCGCATGAGCCGAAGCCACCAAGCCGATTGTCCCGATTCCGCAATAGGCGTCTATCACAGTTTCCTTTCCAGTCAAATCGGCCAGCTCCACAGCTTTGCTGTACAGTTTTTCCGTCTGCACAGGATTGATCTGATAAAAAGAATCCGCAGATATCCGGAAATGATATCCGCAAAGCACATCTTCTATGTATCCATTTCCGTACAGGACCTGCTGCCTGTCTCCCAGGATCATACTGTCCGTCCTGGTATTCACATTCTGAATCACCGTAGTGATCTCCGGATGGGCCTTCAGCAGGGCCTGCGTAAAATTCCGTTTGGACGGCAGCACCGGAGAAGCCGTCACCAGCACCACCATCACCTGCCCCGTAGAAAATCCACGGCGTACCAATACGTAACGCAGCAGCCCATATCCCGTATCCTCATCGTAAACCTTGATTTTGAAGGAACGCAGCAGCCCCCGTATTGTCCCGATAATCCGATCCGCCAATTCATCTTCAATGAGACAGTTCTCCACAGGAAGTACATGATGCGTCCCCTCCTGGTATACGCCTGATATGGGATTTCCCTTCCTATCCCGGTCGAATGCCGCCATCACCTTATTTCGGTAATGCCAGGGATTCTCCATGCCTATCACAGGATGGATGTGCCCTTTGATCTCCGGAAATTTCTCCAATTCCCTGCGTATCATCTCCCGTTTTTTCTTCAGCTGTTCTTCATAGGTGCAAGACAGATATCGGCAGCCCCCGCACTTCTTTTCATAAACGCACCTTTTTTCCTTCTGCTCTGTTCTCATATTCTGAAGCCCCTCTCATACTCTCTAATTCTCATTTCCATATCCTGCCCCCAAACAACGCTAGTTGCTCCCGCCAGGGCCCTAACCGGAAAGGGCGTATCCCTGACAGCGGGGACAAAAGGTGACCAGCAAAGTCCTAGCTCCTTTTAGAATGCCCCTTTTATTTCAGATTTCCTTGACGTCCCTCTCCGCTGCGGCTACAATGGATTAGAAAACCAACAAAAGGAGCCTAGATTGAATCACAAAAGAGAAATCGCATTCGCGATTTCTCGTCACGTTGCCGCACGGGACGCGGCATGAAAGGATTTTATGATAAAATTAATCTGTTCCGATGTGGACGGCACGCTCGTGACCGACGGAGGGCACGACCTGGACCCGGAATATTTCGCCCAGATACGCCGCCTTCGTGACCATGGGATTTTGTTCGCCGCCGTTTCAGGGCGCGCTTGTTCCAGCCTGAAGAAACTGTTCGCCCCGGTCGCGGACGACATTCTTTTCATTTCCGATAACGGAGCCTGTACCACATTTCGGAATGATCTTCTCATCTGCCATTCCCTGCGCCGGGAGCTGGCATTTGAAATCATTCGCGACATCGAAGCCATTCCCGGCTGCACCTCTTACATTTCAACACTCGGAAACGGCTATGTTAAAAAAGAAGCAATCGGCCTGTACCAATGGCTGACCGAAGGATATCAGCTGGATATCACCCGCCTGGAAAATTTTCCGGAGGATATCCCTGCCCTGGAAAAAATACTGGCCGTGGAACTCTATCATCCCGACGCGGCGGAGGAAATGGCCAAAGGCCTCTATGAAAAATGGCAGGGCCACAGGGAACTCCAAATCGCCTGTTCTGGAAAACAGTGGGTCAATTTCACTTCCATCCACGCGGATAAAGGAATCGCTGTTTCCGAATACCAGATCAGCCACGGCATACAGCCTTCGGAAACCATGGCCTTCGGCGACAATTTGAACGATGCGGGCATGCTCCTGCGCGCTGACATGAGCTACGCGATCGGCAATGCCCGGAAAGAAATAAAGAGCCTTTCCCGCTTTGTGGCGGATACCCATCAAAACAACGGCGTACTGCAGGTGATAAAGGGCCTCAGGCTGCTATAACAAGCCCCTCCTACTCTTCAAAGGCCACCGTCACATAGAACCCTCTTTCATTCTCTTCGATTGCAACCACATCCCCTTCTCTGGCAAGCAGGCGTTCCCGGAACGGAAAATTCCCTGACATAGCCAGCGAGGGGTCAATGATATAATAGTAATTGCTGGGAAGGACGCCCTCTGTAACTGTCACATGCGCCCCCTCCTCCAATAGGCCAGGCCGCTCCATCTTAAACTCCATTTTTCTCACAGGATTCTTACCTCCACGCTGCATGCCGGCGGCAAACCATCAGGATTTTCCCCGCCTCCCAAGCCCGAACAACGCCCCTTCCTCCCGTTGGCCTTGTCCGGCAGATCGATTGATTCTAATTTTGCAGCCGGCAAATGCAAAAGATTATCTTAGCATGATGCAGCAAAAGTCATACTCTCCCTCATTTTCCCATCACTCCACAAAGACCGTATTATATCGCTCAATACATTTGCTAAGCGTCTCCGAAAAATGGCCGATGGAACCCAAAGGCGCCCCAGAACCGCTCAAATCCACGGGTTTTCCGCTTTCCACCTGCATGATCATCCACTCCAATGCCTGAATCAATGCGCCGTACAGCCCGTCAAAGGGACGGGAATTGCTCAGGGATTCCTTAATCAGCTGGTCATTGTCCGCAGTAGCCGCATCCAGTTCGCCCACCACAGCCACCAGTTCTTCATACAGAGCGCGGATTTTCGTCAAATCCAATTCCGTAATCGACTCATCGGTAATTCCCTGCTCCGAGATCTCCTTGAGAACCTGCCTCCCTATGGTAATACCCCTGCTGGCATTGTAGGCGATCAGTTCCCCTTCCGCCTTCATCTTTTCTTCCTCCGCAGCGATCCTGGCATCTCCCATTTCCGAGATTGCATCCATATAAGCATAGCCCAGAGGGGCAAATACATCCACAGCCGCATAGATGATTGCATGATATTCTTTTGCTTTCTGATACTGATTGTCGGCATAGTCGCTGCTTCTTCTGATGGCCAGGAAGGTATCCATCAGCTCCCGCAGAGGCTCCGCCATCTCCTTTACCATCCCGTCCAGTTCCCCGTAATCTGGATCCATCTCGGCAAGCTGGAGACAGTCGTCTATGATATCGCTGTTCGCGCCGTAAACCCGATACCCATAGGTAAGTCCAGTATCCGGCAGAAGGGAAAACTCTTCCGCATAGTCCACCACCTCAAAATAATAGCCGGCGCTGTCCAAAATCTCAACGATATCATTATTCAGATCCACATAATAATTGTATTTAATCAGATCCATCTGCTCCGGAGGGATCGTCTCCTCCTCCGCTTTGGCAGATTCTTTCGTCTCCTCCTCTTCTCTCGTCTCCTCGGTTTCCTCCTGTAGCGCACTTTCGGATTCCCCTCGCGAGGAACTGCTCACCTCTTTTTGTCCGCATCCGGCCAGGCTTACTGCCAGAAACAGGACGAGGGCTGTAAGTATGAATCGTTCTTTGTTTCCCATAAGTTTTCGCTTCCTTTCCCAGCAGCGGCGTCCGCAGGCTGTGTTTTGTTTCTCATTTTACCACGTTTTCCGCCTTTCGCAAATAGGACATTGCAGTGACAACACGCCAAGCGTCCATGTGGCAAATGTAAGGCTATGGCTGCCCCCTGCCAGGCGCTTGACGGGCCGCAGGCGGAAACGGCATGCTCCAGTCCCGATGGGAGAAGGCAGGGCCATGGGATATTTTCGGACGCCTTTCATGCCATGGAGACGAGACCGGCTTCCCAGGAAGGCCACACCCTGACTGGGAAGCGTCCAGGGCTCGGCGCAATGCCCGGCATGCGTGCGTCCGAAAATATCCCATGGCCTGCCTTCTCCCATCGGGACTGGGGCATGCCGTTTCCACCTGCGGCCCGCCAAGCGCCTGGCAGGGGAGCAGCCATAGCCTTAAATTGGCCACGTTGGGCCAGATATCTTTATTTTTCCAAAGGAAGCTTCACCGCCCCGATCTGTCTGATTTCCATGGGAAAGATATTCTCCCGTCCCATAAACCCGGCCATATAGTCCACATATGCATCCTCCGCCTCCAACGGAAGAACGCACAGGATGACTCCCGCGAAGCCTCCTCCATGCACACGGCAGGCGCCGTCCCCGATTCTATCCAAAAACAGCCGGGTCAATGCCAGCGCCAGGGCCACCTTCTGTCCTTTGCAGTCTTCCGGACAATAGCAGTTCTGCAGCCATTCCCAGGATGAATGGCCGGATTCGTTTAACAGCCGAAGCAGTCTGTCAGTCTGCCCTTCCTCCATTGCCTTCTGCGCTTCCTTCACCCGGTCATTTTCCCGGAAAAAGTGCATGGCCCTCAGAAATGCTCTGTCACTGGGAATCCGTCCCCAGGCAGCCAGCAGGTCATCCAGGCCGGCTTCACAGAGCCGCTCTGCGCCAAGGGCGTATGCCGCTTCCCGCATCTCCAGTGGAATCCGGGAATACTCCTGGCCAAGGTCAGCATGCCCCTTGCCGGTGTTTACAATCACCACCCCATATCCCGCCTTTCTGGCAGAATACGTCATCCGACGATAGACCGGCTTTTCTTTTTCCTGAAAATCCAGCAGAATCATACCGCCCACAGCGCAGGCCAGCTGATCCATCATTCCGGAAGCTTTTTCCCAATATACGTTTTCCGCATATTGTCCGGCCCGCGCGTAATCTACACAATCCATGGCTCCCTCATTAAAAAAATGATTGGCTATTGCACAGACCAGCATTTCAAAGGAAGCGGAAGAACTCACGCCTGCGGCCGCAATCACACTTGAGGAAAGGAAGGCGTCGAACCCGCCGATCCGAAACCCTAGTCTTTGAATCCCTTCCGCCAGGCCGGCTGTCAGAGCCTGCGTACCATGCCCCCTTTCCACCTCTTTCAGGTCAGACAAATCCACCCTGATCTCTCCCTCATATCCTTCGCTATGGATGCGGATAACCTGGCTGCCATTGGGCCGCGCCGCCCCGATCGTATCCATATCGATGCTGGCGGCAATTACCTTTCCGCCGTTATGATCCGTATGGTTTCCCAACAACTCCATCCGTCCCGGCGCGGAGAAGAATTCCGTCTGTTCCTGACCATAGAGCCGCGAAAACTTCTCTCCCAGGTGACGGTATCGCATCAGGCTCTCTTTGCCCTCCCCATAGATCCTTACAAATTCCTTTTGACTTGGTAATTTCATTATTAGCTCCCATCTGCGCGCTTCGGCGCGCGTACAAATTAGGGGAATAAAAGATTTTAATCTTTCACTCTTCCTCTCATTCTGCCGCCATAGGGCGGCTCTTCACCCGTTCCTTCCTCGTTTTCCCAAGGGATAATGGCCGCGGCTTCCCTTCTCCTCCATTCTACCTCCCGAGTCGGAAAAAACCTTGATTATCCTCGCCAATAGAAGTAATATCTTGCGTTTTATCTTATTTATATAGTAATATATAGGTAAAATATTGAGACAGGTTAAGAAAAGGAATAAAGAGTAAACGGTTTTTTTAGTTCGTTCATGATGATTGCAGGAATGGTTCGTGCGGTCCGCCGGGCAATACTGCCACCGATGTGGAAACAACAACGGCTGCCCACAGAGCTGTCGAATTAGCCATATATAGAACCATTTACATATTTGCTCCCGCCTGTCCGCTTTAGCGGGCAGACAAATCAGGGAGATTGAAATTTTAATCTGATCACAGGAACAAGAATATGCAGATTATCACCGATTCTTTTCAGAAAGAAACAAAGAAGCACGGAAGCGACGGTTTCCCTTTTCTGGTAAGCCATGAAAGGCTTTCCAGGTATGAGTCCGGCTCTTTCCTGTGGCACTGGCATCCGGAAATCGAGATTACCATAGTGGAAGAAGGAAGAATGACCTATCGGGTTAATGATCAGAGTTTTTCCCTGAAGGCAGGGGATCTGCTGTTTGGGAACGCGAACGTGCTCCACGCAGGCTTCATGCAGGATGCCGCTGACTGCGTTTACACCGCCGTCACCTTTTCCGCCAGGCTCATTTATGGCTTTTCCCAAAGCAGCATCCATACGGACTATGTGGAACCCCTCCTGTGGGACTTCTCCCTCCCGGCCATCCATTTCGACCATTCTGAGAGCTGGCATGGCTCCTTTGGGAAAATCGTGGGAAACCTCCTGCGGCTGGACGAACATAAGCCGCCCTTTTACGAACTGGAAATCACGGCCGGGCTACAGCTGCTCTGGAAAGAACTTCTCTCCCACCAGCAACCCACACCCCATTGCAACGCCCACAGTCGGACGGAATACGAACGCATTCGAAAAATTCTCGGCTATATAGAGAAAAACTACAGCCAAAAGATCCTCTTGAAGGATATCTCAGACCATATCCATCTATGCGAGAGCGAATGCTGCCGGCTCTTTAAGCGTTACATGAACCAGCCCCTTTCCGTCTTTCTCCAGGAATACCGCATCGAACGCAGCCTGGAAGAGCTGACCGCCGGAGAAGATCCTATCGGCCTTGTGGCGGAAAGGGCAGGATTTTCAGATTCCAACTACTATACGAAAGTATTTCAAAAAAAGATGGGATGCAGCCCCCGGCAATATCGGAAGCTGTGCAAAAAGGGCTGTCCTAATCACAAAAATCCTCGGCCAGGAAACAGGCGTCCATAAGAGCCCTTTTGGGCTGACGGTTTACTCCGCTGGGAAGCGACCGCAAGGCAGGCCCACGGCTCATCGATCCTTTCCGGGTTCCGGCCATGCCGGACATTCCAGAGAACCCTGGACGCTTCCCTGTCGGGGTAAGGCCCTCCAGGGAAGCAGGTTTCTCCTTCATGGCATGGAAGGAACCCGGAAAGGATCGATGAGCCGTGGGCCTGCCTTGCGGTCGCTTCCCAGCGGAGCAAACCGTCAGCCCAAAAGGGCTCTCATGGACGCCTGCTATCAAGCCAAGGATTTTAGGCAGCTTGCGCTTTACCTCTTCTGGGATTGTTGCTTGCTCATCAGGTACAGCGTGTATCCGAACATACCAAAGGTGCCGAAGAGAAAAGTGAAATAAGCGATTGCAACCGGCGTGGAAGTTTTCACGCCCTCCACGTTCGCATAGAGTTTTCCATTATACAGATAGGCCTTGACCATGCCGCCCTCAGAATAGCCCGCAAGCCCATGGACGTTGTGCAGCTTCTGTTCTTTTCCCTCATATTTCACCATAACCTCATAGAAAGTGGTTCGGTTCCCCGTTTTCTTATTGAACAGCGACCGGCTTCCCGTGCTCACCACCATCGCCTTCACTTCCTCGTACTCCGGTTCGCTTTGATCCATAGCAAACCACAGAAACACTGTGATCACCAAACAGACCGCCGTGAGAAGTCACAGTAGCGAAGTTTTTATTTTCATAGCTCCATCCCTCCGTTCTCCTAAAGCCAAACTTTCTCCCATGCCTGCCGTTACAAACAATTGCCCCCGCTGCCCCGTTTACCTCTGCCGGATTCCAGTCCGCAGGCCCGATTCCTGCCCTTTCAGGCATCGCCCCTTAGCTGGGCCCTCACATCGCATCCGCAATTCCCAGCTGCCTATAGATCCAATTATCCGCAAGATAACCCGCCAGCGCCTTTTCCATACGCTGCCTGCGTCCTTCCTCCTGCGCACATAAGATATTTTCCATATACTCCGTCAAATAAAGAAAAAAGGACTCATAGCAATAATAGCAAAGGCGCTCCTGGCGCAGAGGATACCCCGCACCCTGCTCTTCCAACTGACGGCTTATGGCTGCAATCTGTTTCTCATCGCACAGGAAAGGCAATCGAGTTACTTCATTATTATTCATAACCGCTTATCTCCGCTTTTCTCTTACAATTCAACACTTCATTATGATGTGTTATTCTACCAGTAAAACTTCAAATTTGATGTAAATTTGTTGTAAACCACACAATTTGCTGTACTCACTTATCCGTTTCGGACTCTTTCCTAAAATACATCAAGATTGCGTGATAAATTTTGTATTGCTTCCTGTTTCTTCATGTCAGTGACTTCGGCATATATGTCCATCGTTGTTTCAATATTGGCGTGTCCCATAATCGCCTGTATCACTTTCACATTTGTTTCCTTCTCGCAGAACCTTGTACAAAAGGTATGCCTTAAATGGTGGCATGAGAAGTGAGGTATTATGACTGGCTGCCTTTTTTCTTTTTTAGCATTTAACACTTCCTCTGCATTGTACGATTCGTATATCCGCTTGATTGCCCTGTTTACAGCTTGCGGATTATGAAGATTGCCAAAGCGGTTGCTGAAAATAAAGCCTGTCATTCCGTCAACCACCGTAGTATTGAACCCTTCTTCCTTCTGCTCGCTGTATTCCTCTTGGAACGCTTCATATACTGCGTCCATCATGGGAATCGTGCGGATACCCGCTTCTGTTTTCGGGAGGGATACTCCAAACTCACATTTTGTAGTATCATTTCGCCGGGGATAATAAGTAACGCTATGGTTTATGCTGATTGTCCTCTTTGCAAAATCTATATCCTCCCACCTCAAGCCGATTGCTTCACCAATCCTGCACCCTGTTCCTAATAATACTGTAAAGAACGGTGTCCAATGGCAATATACCGGGCTTTTGGCTGTGTAGTCCATAAAGGCTCTCTGCTGATCCAGTGTGAGGGCATGGCGTACACCATGATTTTTCCCCGGCTTCTTCTTGATTTGAGCCATCACTCCATCGCTCGGATTGTTTCTGATGATGTCATCCCGCACTGCAAGCTGAAATGTCGGGTGGAGGACGGTATGAATTGTTTCAAGGGTGTTAATCTGCATCCCCCTGTCATTTAACAGGTGATAATAGAAATACAACACATCTGAATACTTAATCGTCCCAATCTTCCGTTTCCCGAACTCATCCCTTACAAATCGGTCATACATATAGGTGTAATTTGTGTAGGTTGTCCGCCTTAACTCTGTTTTTGTTGTGATATACCTGTCAAAAACAAAATTCAAATCGGCGTTTCCTGCCGCATATACATCCAGACCGTCAAGCTGGTCTTTCATCAGCCGCTTTTCTTTTTCCCTAAGCTCTACTAAATCATTCGCATATATATACCGTCTTTTCCCATAAGGATCAGTATAGGTATACATATATGATTTATCCTTGCGCTGGATTTCCCCTTTCCGTAAAGCCCTACCTCTATGGTCTTTTCTTGCTTTTGCCATCTCTGCTCCTTTCTTTCAAAAGGAAAGAGATATTTCGTACTGCTACTTACTTTCTTCCATTGAGTATTGGATTTCAACACCCTTTTGTAGCACCTGCGTTATGGTCATGTCATGTTTGGCAGCATAGTCTTTCAGCTTCTCATACTCCGCATCGTCAACCCGAAGGCTTAACGACCTCAGCTTAGGCGAGTCGGTCTTTGGACGTCCCGTTCTCGGCATTTACTATGCACCTCCTTCATAACTAATACCATTATAATTCCCGTTCTACGAAAAGTCAAGAACTTTTTGTAGAACGATTATTTGTCACGAAACTCTCTTTGCCTTAATCACTCACTTACTCTAAAAGACTCCAGATACTGCTCGAAAATATCACAATTTACCAACACTAATTTATCCACCTTATAGATAGCGTTTGCCTGCTTTGCAAGCTCCTGAAATTTTGTCAAACCCATGCTGTAAATTTCTGCACCTTCCTTATATCTGACAAATTTCTTTCTGTCTACTTTTTTTACCATAAATTCCTCCAATCATCGCACAGCTTTATCTGCTAATAAACAGGCAGAATACGCTTCTCCCCATTTATTAGCAGATAAAAACTGCAATACAGGTGG
>CANSTU010000012.1 GCA_947650005.1 uncultured Lachnospiraceae bacterium | reverse complement strand
TGCCGCTTGCGCGGCGGAATGAGAGGAAACATGTGTATTCTCCGGATGAACTGATAGAAGAAGTGAGGACGAGAAACGATATTGTGGAGGTGGTTTCAGGATATGTACACCTGCAGAGAAAAGGAGCGAACTATTTCGGCCTGTGTCCCTTCCATAATGAGAAATCCCCTTCCTTTTCCGTATCGCCCGGAAAGCAGATGTATTACTGCTTTGGCTGCGGAGCGGGCGGGAATGTGTTCACCTTCTTGATGGAATATGAAAATCAGACATTCCCGGAGGCTGTGAAAGCGCTGGCAGACCGGGCAGGCATCAGTCTGCCGGAAGCGGAGTATTCCGAGGAAGCAAGACGGGCGGAGGGAAAACGGGCCCGCCTTTTGGAGATCAACAAGGAAGCTGCGAAATATTTTTATTTCCAGCTGCGGGCAAAGCAAGGAGAGATCGGATACCGCTATCTGAGAGGACGGGAGCTTACGGATGAAACCATCAGGAAATTCGGGCTGGGTTTTGCCAATAAGACCAGCGATGACCTGATCTCCTATCTGCGAAACAAAGGGTATCCGCAGGATTTGATCCGGGATGCGGGGCTGTGCAATGTGGATGAGAAGCATGGGATGTATGATAAATTCTGGAACCGGGTGATCTTTCCCATTGAGGATATTAATCACCGGGTGATCGGTTTCGGCGGCAGGGTGATGGGAGAAGGAACGCCTAAATACCTAAATTCGCCGGAGACGCCGGTCTTCGATAAGAGCCGGAACCTGTACGGATTGAATTTTGCCAGGACATCCCGAAAGGGAAACATTATTCTCTGTGAAGGATATATGGATGTGATCGCCATGCATCAGGCCGGGTTTGACCAGGCGGTGGCGTCTCTGGGAACAGCGTTTACGCCAGGGCAGGCAAGTCTGCTGAAGCGGTATACTAAAGAAGTCCTGCTTTCCTACGACAGCGATGGAGCGGGGGTAAAAGCGGCGCTGCGCGCCATCGGTATCCTGAAGGAAGCTGGGATTACCGGAAAGGTGATCAGCCTGGAGCCCTATAAAGATCCGGATGAATTCATCAAAAATCTGGGAAAAGAGGCCTTTCAGGAGCGGATCGACGGGGCGGAAAACAGCTTCCTCTTCGAGATCCGGATGTTGGAACGGGAATATAATCTATCCGATCCAGAGGGGAAGACAGGATTCCATCGCAGGATCGCCCAAAAGCTGTGCGAGTTCCCGGAGGAAGTGGAGCGGGAGAATTACATAGAGGCGGTGGCGGAGAAATATCACATCGGCTATGAGAGCCTGCGGAAACTGGTGGGAAGAACGGCGGCCCGGACGGGGCTGGTGAGGCCTGTGGAAAGGCCGAAATCGGGCATACAGAAAAAGAATACGCCGGAGGAAAACGACAGACGCACCCAGCGCCTGCTTTTAACCTGGCTGGTGGAGGAACCCCAGGTCTATTCCTCCGTTTCCCGTTTCCTTTCCCCGGAGGATTTTACGGAAGAGCTGTACCGCAAGGTGGCCTCCAAGCTTTTTGAAGGGCTGGAGAAGGGGGAAGTGAATGCTGCGGCGGTGATCAGTATGTTTCCGGAGGAAGAGGAACAGAGGGAAGTGGCTTCCCTTTTCAATACGAAGTTGATAGAGCCAGAAACCAGGCAGGAGAAGGAAAAGGCCTTCCATGATATCTTGGTGCGGGTCAAGAAAATCAGCTATGAATACAATACCAGCCATCTTGGCGGGGATATGGAGGCGCTAAACCGCGTGATTGCAGGAAAAAAGGCGCTGGAAGAACTTAGCAAAACGCATATTTCCATTGAATGAGGCTAACAATAGAAACAAGTGCAAAAGGGCGGAAGCTATCCCGGCCAAAAGCCGGGGAACGGCAGCAAAAATCCCCCTGATGTGAAGGCCGTCTATGGCGGCAGAATGAGAGGAAAGATGGCAATTAAGGCACAGGAAAAGACGGAAGAGGCAAAGAAAGGAAATGGCCAGGCTGAGATGACTCCTGAGGAGAGGGCGGCTGCGGAGTCCCGTTTTCTGGAGAAGGTCAAAGGGATCATTTCGATTGCGAGAAAGAAAAAGAATATTCTGGAATATCAGGAAATCAGCGACTATTTTGCGGACATGCAGTTGAATGAGGATCAGTTTGACCGTCTGCTGGAGCTTTTAGAGCATAGCAACGTGGATGTGCTGCGGATCACGGGAGACGAGGACGATATTCCAGATGAGGAGATCATCCTTTCCGAAGAGGACGAGGTGGATATGGAAAATATCGACCTTTCCGTCCCGGACGGCATCAGCATCGAGGATCCAGTGCGCATGTACTTAAAGGAAATCGGTAAGGTGCCGCTTCTGTCTGCGGAGGAGGAAATCGAACTTGCCCAGAAAATGGAGGTCGGGGACGA
This sequence comes from uncultured Lachnospiraceae bacterium, assembly GCA_947650005.1. Taxonomy (GTDB): domain Bacteria; phylum Bacillota; class Clostridia; order Lachnospirales; family Lachnospiraceae; genus Eisenbergiella. The sequence continues at coordinate 55,938 of CANSTU010000012.1, read as the reverse complement.
GGAGGCCAGGAAGCGTCTGGCCGAAGCGAACCTGCGTCTGGTGGTCAGCATAGCCAAGCGCTACGTGGGACGTGGCATGTTGTTTTTGGATCTAATTCAGGAAGGGAACCTGGGCCTGATCAAGGCGGTGGAGAAGTTTGATTATCGGAAGGGATATAAATTTTCCACCTATGCAACCTGGTGGATTCGCCAGGCCATCACCAGGGCCATTGCGGATCAGGCCAGAACGATCCGAATTCCAGTGCACATGGTGGAGACCATCAACAAGCTGATCCGGGTGAGCCGGCAGCTCCTGCAGGAGCTGGGACGTGAGCCTGCGCCGGAGGAGATCGCGGAGGAAATGGGAATGCCTGTGGAGCGGGTGCGGGAAATCCTGAAGATTTCCCAGGAGCCTGTGTCTTTGGAAACTCCCATCGGGGAAGAGGAGGACAGCCATCTGGGCGATTTCATTCAGGACGACAATGTGCCTGTGCCGGCGGATGCCGCCGCCTTTTCTCTGCTCAAGGAGCAGCTGAATGAAGTGCTGGGAACGCTGACGGAACGGGAACAGAAGGTACTGCGCCTGCGTTTCGGTTTAGATGACGGGCGGGCAAGAACCCTGGAGGAGGTGGGGAAAGAATTCAATGTGACCAGGGAACGCATCCGTCAGATCGAGGCAAAGGCTCTGCGGAAGCTGCGCCATCCCAGCCGAAGCCGGAAACTGAAGGATTACCTGGATTGAGGGGAAGCTAAATCGCGTAGATGGGGCATGAGTGAGGATTTTTTACACGCAAATTTGTGCCTGTAGCCAAAATTCGCAGGTTACGGAAGGGCATGGTTATTAATATGGAATTATCGAAGCGGCTTCATATGGTGGCCTCCATGGTGGAAAAGGGCAGTGTGGCGGCGGATGTGGGATGCGACCACGGCTATGTATCCATTTGGCTGGTACAGAAAGGGATTTGTCCCCGTGTACTGGCAATGGACGTCAATCAGGGGCCCCTTGCGCGGGCCAGGGAGCATGTGGAGGAAGCGGGCCTTTCCTCTTACATAGATTTGCGCCTTTCGGATGGACTGAAGGGGATGGATGGAAAGCAGGCAGATACCCTTCTGGCAGCAGGAATAGGAGGCAGGCTGGCAGCGCGTATCCTGCGGGAAGGGGCCGAGAAATTGTCTGAAATGAAGTGGGTCATCCTGCAGCCCCAGTCCGAACCCTGGCTGGTGAGAAGAGCCCTGGAAGAGCTGGGATATGCCATTACGGATGAGAATATGGTTCTGGAAGAGGGGAAGTTCTATGGAGCAGTAAAGGCTGCAAATATCCGATTCCTGCCGCAGACGGAAAGCGCGGCTATAGACGAGGCAAAAAAGAGACCGGAGGGTATGGCCCTAACGGAAGCGCAGTGGAGACGTCTATCAGAATGCTATGGAGCCTTTCTGATAAAAAAAGCCCATCCTGTGCTGATGGCCTATCTGGAATCGATTTTGCATAAACATGCTTGGATCCGTAAAAAAATGGAACGGGATATCTCCTGTGGGAGGACGGCAGCACGGATGGACGCGCTGGGAGAAGAGGATGCATATTTGGACGCGGCGCTCGCCTGGATGCGCGGAGGGCGGATGTGAATTGGCATTTCTGAATTGCAGACGTGAAAGCGTCTGCGCGAATTTTACGTCACAGAGCCGTAGAGGACGCGACATGAAAGGATGAATATGGGTACAATAAAAATAACGGTAAACGGGACGGAAAAAGAATATACGACTCCTCTGACCTATGAACAGCTCGCCGAACAATATCAGTCGGAGTATGCTCACAGGATCGTGCTGGCAGTGGCCAATCAGAAGATCAGAGAGCTTCATAAAAACATCACTAGAGATGTGGAGGTTACCTTTGAAACAATTTCGGACCGGGTGGGCCATGATACGTACGTCCGCAGCGCATGTATGCTGTTGATGAAGGCTGTCAGCGATGTGGCAGGTTCGCCCCTTGCGGGAAAAGCGGCCATGGAATATACGGTGGGCCGGGGGTACTACTGCATGCCGAAAGGAAGCCTGGCGCAGCGGATCATACGGATAGGGGAGGACGGAGAACGGATTGACGAAGCCTTTGTGGCGCAGGTAAAGGAAAGGATGCTCCAGTTGGTGGAGGCGGACTTGGCCATTGTGAAAAAGGCCTATCCTGCGGATGAAGCGATTGAATTGTTCCGCACCCAGGGGATGGACGATAAAGTACGCCTGTTCCGCTATCGGCGCGGCTCCTTTATCAACGTATACTGTCTGGACGGCTATTATGAATATAATTATGGATATATGGTGCCCCGAACAGGATATCTGGAATATTTTGACCTGATCTCCTATAAAGGAGGGATGATGCTCCTTCTTCCGGACAGAGCCCAGCCGGAGAAGGTAAAACCCTTTGAACCCCGTGAAAAGTTCTTTGAAACCCTGGTGCGATCCGGCAGCTGGGGAGGTAAAATGGGAATCGAGACGGTGGCCGATTTAAACGACAGGATCTGCGATGGAAAACTTTCGGAATTGATCCTGGTGCAGGAGGCGCTTCAGGAACGCAGGATTGCCCAAATTGCTGGCGAAATTGCCCAGAGACAGAATGTGAAATTCGTTATGATCGCCGGCCCTTCCTCCTCGGGGAAGACTACTTTTTCCCACCGGCTCTCCATTCAGCTGAAGACACACGGACTGACCCCCCATCCCATTGCGGTGGATGACTATTTCGTAAACCGCGAGGATACGCCCCTTGACGAAAAGGGAAATTATAATTTTGAATGCCTGGAAGCCGTGGATGTGGAACAATTTAATAAAGATATGTCGGCTCTGCTCGCCGGAGAAAAGGTTAAAATGCCCCGCTTTAACTTTAAGACCGGACAGAGGGAGATGAACGGAGATACCCTTCAGCTCGGAAAGGAAGATATCCTGGTGATCGAGGGGATTCATTGCCTGAACGACAGGCTCTCCCATTCCCTGCCTCTTTCCAGCAAGTATAAAATCTACATCAGCGCCTTAACCAGCCTGAATGTGGACGACCACAACAGAGTGTCCACCACGGACGGAAGGCTGATCCGCCGTTTGGTGCGGGATGCCAGGACGAGAGGAGCTTCCGCCACCCACACGCTGCGTATGTGGGATTCCGTGAGAAGGGGAGAGGAAGAAAATATTTTCCCCTTCCAGGAGAGCGCGAATGCCATGTTCAATTCAGCCCTGATCTATGAATTGGCGGTGTTAAAACAGTTTGCGGAGCCGCTTTTGTACAGCGTGGATCGCAGCGCGCCGGAGTATTTCGAGGCGAAGCGGCTCTTGAAATTTCTAGAATATTTCCTGGGGGTGAGCAGCGAGGATCTGCCGATCAATTCCATTATCCGGGAGTTTGTAGGAGGGAGCTGCTTCCGGGTATAGGTGCGATGCCGGGGTGGACAGCAGATGTGGAAAGCGGACGCCAAAAAGCAGGGAGTTGCCATGCATCCAGAAAGAATTTTCCGAAAGATAGGAGAATAGGCTTGCATTGCATCTGAAGCTATGTTACAATAAAAAAGCTGTTTATGGCAGCATTTCCGTAAAAACGGGTTCGTGGATGAGAACAAAATTATAATTAATGACAGGGAAATAGAAGAGGTGAAATCATGAAAGAAGGAATCCATCCTGCCTATCATCAGGCAACCGTAACCTGCAACTGTGGGAACACATTTGTAACGGGTTCTACCAAACCGGAGATTCATGTGGAAGTCTGCTCCAAGTGCCATTCGTTCTACACCGGCCAGCAGAAGGCGGCGCAGGCGCGCGGACGTATTGATAAGTTCAACCGGAAATATGGCATGAACGCATCAAACGAATAAGAATTACCGAAAAGGTTGGGGTGTGAGCATCTCAACCTTCTTTTTTAACGTAAGATATTCCCAGGGCCGCAGGAGGTTCAAGTAAAATGGGATGTGCGGAATCGTCTGTATGGATTTCGCGGACAGGAATTTGGATTCTTGCCTGCACTGTTGTAAAAAGCGCGGTATGAGGATCGGTTGAAAAATGCATTTGCGGCCATTTTTCAACCATGGATTTATGCCTGCTGAAGCAGGCATGGAGGTTAGGATGGGTAAAAAAAAGAGGAAGAAATGTGGGCATTATTCAGGAATCGGCGGGCAGGCCGTCCTGGAAGGTGTCATGATGAAGAATAAAGAGGAATATGCGGTATCGGTGCGTAAACCGGACGGCTTGATTGAGACGAAAAAAGATCGCTATGAAGGAGTCTGGGGAGATCATAAGCTGGCCCAACTGCCTTTTCTGAGGGGGATTTTCAACTTTATCGATTCTCTGGTGCTCGGGATGCAGACGCTCACCTGGTCGGCCGACTTTTATGAGGAGGAGACGCAGGAGGGCGGCGCGGAAACGGAAGCGAAAAAGGGCAGCGATAAGCTCATGATGGGGCTGACGGTGGCCTTCTCGATTGTGCTGGCCGTGGGGATTTTCATTGCCCTTCCTTTTGGGATCAGTCTACTGTTCCGTTCCTATGTGAGAAATCAGTCTCTTCTGGCGATTCTGGAAGGGGCGGTGCGGCTGGCGATCTTTCTGATCTATGTGGCCAGCATCGCTTCCATGAAGGATATCCGGCGGGTGTACCAGTATCATGGGGCGGAGCATAAATGCATCAACTGTCTGGAAAGGGGACGGCCGTTGACGGTGAGAAATGTGATGCGCAGTTCCCGGCTGCATAAACGCTGCGGCACCAGTTTTCTTCTCTTCGTGATGTTGATCAGTATCTTGCTGTTCATGTTCGTAAGGGTGGAGAGCCCGGTACTCCGGCTGGTCGTGCGGATCCTTCTGATTCCGGTGATTGCGGGGATTTCCTACGAGGTGATACGCTTGGCTGGGCGCAGCGACAATGCGCTGGTGAACTTAATCTCTAAGCCTGGCATGTGGCTGCAGCGGCTGACCACCAAGGAACCGGACGAAGAGATGGTGGAGGTGGCCATCGCCTCTGTAGAGGCGGTATTTGACTGGAAGGGCTATCTGGAGGAAGAGTTTGGACGCAGGGTGGAGGAACCGGAAGGGGAGCCCGCAGTACAATGAATTATAAAGAATGCTATGAGTGGGGAAAAGAGAAGCTGGAAGATGCTGGAGTCAAGGACGCCAAGCTGGACGCCAGGCTGTTGTTGGAAAGCGTGTGCCATACGACAACGGGCGATCTGCTGGCGCACGGGGATGCGGATGTGTCAAAGGAACAGGAGGCGGCCTATGCGGACCGGCTCCTCAGAAGGGCACGGCACATTCCTCTGCAGCATATCACTGGGGTACAGGAGTTTATGGGACTGGAATTTCTGGTGAATGGCAAGGTGTTGATTCCCAGGCAGGATACGGAGATCCTGGTGGAGGAAGTGATGCGCCATCTCACGGATCAAAGCCGGATCCTGGATGTGTGTACGGGTTCGGGATGCATCCTGTTCAGCTTGCTGCATTATTCCAATGGATGTACCGGGGTGGGAGTTGACCTGTCCCCGGATGCTTTGGCTGTGGCAGAACAAAACCGGGATAGACTGGGAGTGGAGGGGGTTGAACTGATACAAAGTGACCTCTTCGAGGCGGTGGAGGGAAAATTCGATTTCATTATATCCAATCCGCCCTATATCGCCAGCGGCCAAATCAAGGAGCTGATGGAAGAAGTCCGTCTGCACGAGCCGGTTATGGCTCTGGATGGAGGAGAGGATGGATTAGTTTTTTATCGGAAAATTCTGGAGAAGGGTCCGGCATACCTGAAGCGGGGCGGAGGGATGTTCCTGGAGATTGGATACGACCAGGGAGAAGCCGTACGGGAGCTGATGGAACGGGCTGGTTTCTGCGAAGTTGAGGTCGAGCAGGACTATGCAGGACTGGATCGGGTGATCCATGGCTTTTGGTATGGATAGATAGGTGTGAACAGCCGGATGAGAAAGGAATGAGAGGATATGTTTGACAGACTGGAGGATCTGCTCCGGCGTTATGAGGAGATCATGAACGAACTGAATGAACCTTCGGTGACGGCGGACCAAGAGCGGTTCCGGGCCTTGATGAAGGAACAGAGTGATTTAACGCCCCTTGTGGAGTCCTATCGGGAATATAAGAAGGCAAAACAGGATGAATTGGACAGCCTGTCCATGCTGGAGGAAGAGAAGGACGAGGAGATGCGGGAACTTCTGAAAGAAGAACACGCAGGGGCGAAGCAGCGGATCGGGGAATTGGAAGAAAAATTGAAGATATTGCTCCTTCCCAAGGATCCTAACGATGAGAAGAGCGTGGTCGTGGAGATCCGTGCGGGCGCGGGCGGGGATGAGGCAGCCCTTTTTGCCGCGGAAATGTATCGTCTATATGTGAAATATGCGGAAGGGCGCCGCTGGAAGGTAGAAACCGTGGGGGCGGATGAAATTGGGATCGGCGGTATGAAGGAGGTCAGTTTCATGATCAACGGAAAGGGCGCCTATTCCCGCCTGAAATATGAGAGCGGCGTGCATCGCGTACAGCGCGTGCCCGAAACGGAATCCGGAGGCAGGATCCACACCTCCACCATCACCGTGGCCGTGATGCCGGAGGCGGAGGATGTGGATGTGGTCATCGACGAAAAGGACGTGCGTATCGACGTGATGCGCGCTTCGGGAAACGGCGGCCAGTGCGTCAATACCACGGACTCCGCAGTGCGTTTAACCCATTACCCCACGGGAATTGTAGTATACAGCCAGACTGAGAAGTCCCAGCTGCAGAATAAGGCCAAGGCTTATGCCCTCCTGCGCGCCAAACTGTACGATATGGAGCAGCAGAAGGCCCATGATGCGGAAGCGCAGCTGCGCCGCAGCCAGATTGGGACGGGGGATCGGTCGGAAAAAATCAGAACCTACAATTTCCCTCAAGGCCGTGTGACGGATCACAGGATCAAGCTGACCTTATACCGTATCGACGATATCATGAACGGAGATATCGACGAACTCCTGGACAGCCTGACAGCGGCTGACCAAGCGGCCAAGCTGGTCCAAATAAATGAAAGCTGAGGAAAAAGCGATGAAAAAAGAAAAATAACGGTACTTAGAAAAGAATTCCTGAATGACTTTGCGGAAGAATACTTGACAGATGGCGGGGAAGAAGAGGAATAGAAGCCCCCTTTTACTGTATAAAGGGGAAGAAAGGAGGGGAAAGAAATGTACCAGCACCATGAGGAATCGTTGCGGATTATGGAAAAGATGTTCCGGGAGAGGGAAGAAGTGATTGCGCTGGTATTTGGTGGGTCTGTGGCCAAAGGAATGGAGCGGCCGGATTCCGACCTGGACGGCATGGCGATCGTGACGGATGCCTACTATGAAGGCCTGCTGGAAGAAAACCGTACAGCGGAGGTGATTCCGGGCCATTGTACCTATGAAGGAGGGTATTTTGACATCAAATACATGACCAAAGACTTCCTTCGCAAGGCGGCCCAAAAGGCCAGCGAGCCCACCAGGAATTCCTTCGTCAAATCCCGGGTGCTCTTTACCAGGGATCCGGAGATAGAAAGCCTGGTTGCAGCCATCCCTGTGTTCCAGGAGGAAGAACGGGAAGAAAAGCTTATGTCTTTTTACTGCGACCTGCAGCTCAATTACGGTTATTTCTGGAAATGTTGCCGCCCGGAAGGATATATGAAGATCCGCGTGGCCAGCGAGATGATATACTGTATCTACCGCCTGATCCTGCAGGAAAAACGGGTTCTTTTCCCCTGCAACCGGCGTCTGGAGAAGACGGTTATGGGGATAGAGGATAAACCGGAGGGGATCGTGGAGCTGTGCCGGAATTTTGCGGATACGCTGGAAGACGGACTGGCTGATGCGATCATGGCGTCCTATCATGCGTGGAGCTCCTGGGAGCATCCTACGGATCCGAGCATTTTTTGTTCCAGGTACGCCATGGACTTTGAACAATGGTGGCTGTATCCGAGACCTCTGATTGCAGAGTGGTGACGGAGAAGAAAAGAAAGGAAGAGGTACATAGCAATGAGAGATTTTTATTTACTGCCTAAGGATGGACAATTTTACAAAGCAAACCTGCACTGCCATACGGTGCTTTCCGACGGGAGCTTAACGCCCGAGCAGATCAAGGAGGAATATTGCAAAAGGGGGTATTCCATCGTGGCGTTTACGGATCATGACCACTATGCCTGGCACAGGGAACTGGACGATGAAGGCTTTCTTGCCTTGGCGGCCTATGAAACGGAGATTGAACAGTATCCGGCCCGTGAAGCGGACTGGCCTACGTTGAAGGTTTACCACCTGAACCTGTATGACAGGCATCCGGAGAAGAGAAGCCAGGAAGCGGCGCCCAAGCTGCCCCAACGCCGTTACGAGGATTTGGACTATATCAATGGATACATCCGAAGCATGAGAGAAGAAGGCTTTCTAGTCTGTTATAACCATGCTTACTGGTCCATGCAGACCCATCAGGATTATAGCGGCCTGCGGGGACTGTGGGCCATGGAAATCTATAATAACGGCTGTGAACGTGACGGACTATACGGTTATACGCCCCAGGTATATGACGAAATGCTCCGGTCAGGACAGCGTCTATATACGGTGGCGACGGATGACAACCACAACCATGAGCCCTTTGATTCCCTGCTGTGCGATTCCTTCGGAGGCTTTGTGATGATCAAGGCAAAGAGCCTTACCTACAAAGAGGTCATGGGCGCGCTGGAACGGGGAGAATTCTATTTTTCCTGTGGGCCTCAGATTCAGGAGGCCTATATCCACGGGAACAAGCTGCGGGTAAAGACCTCACCCGTGGAAAAAATTTACGTCATTCAGGAGGGAAGGAACTGCTACAAAAAGGTGGCGGCTCCTGGAGAAACCATAACGGAGGCGGAATTCACCCTCACAGGGCACGAGGGATATATCCGCATTGATATCCGCGATCCGAAGGGATTCCATGCGGGGACGAACAGCTTTTGGATGGACGATATCCTGGCGGCGAATCTGGCCGAAGGATAGATCATAAAAAAGAAAAGGAGGATGGGATGATGTATCTGATACCGAAACCACAGACGATCGCGTACGGGGAAGGAAACTTCCGTCTCACCTATGAAAGTTACTTTGTATTGGATCCGGACTGCGGGGAAAAGCTGACCCGGCAGGCTGCCCTGGCGCTCCAGGCGCTGGAAAAGGAACTGGGGTTTGCACCGATGCTGGCCAGGGGAGAAGGCCGGCCGGGTGATGTGTTCCTAAAGCGTACTCTGGCGGAAGAAGAGGAAGGCTACAGCCTGAAAATCGAGGGGGATAACGTGACGATTATGGGAGGGGGAGCCGGGATCTGGCATGGCCTCCAGACACTGCTGCAGATCGTGGCGCAGTGCGGGCCAATCCTTCCGGCTTTAACGATCTCGGATAGGCCGGATATTCCCAACAGGGGATTTTACCACGATATCACCAGGGGAAGGATTCCCAAAATGTCCTTCTTAAAGGAACTGGTGGACAAAATGGCCTATTATAAGCTGAACCAGCTTCAACTCTATGTGGAACATACCTATCTATTTCGGGATCTGAGCGAGCTATGGAGGGACGATACGCCGCTCTGTGCGCAGGATATCCTGGAACTGGATGATTACTGTGCGCAGAGGGGAGTGGAGTTGGTGCCCTCCCTTTCCAGCTTCGGCCATCTGTATAAGCTGCTCTCTTCTCCCAGCTATGCGCACCTGTGCGAGATACCCGATGCAGATCAGCTGCCCGTATCCCTGATGGGGCGGATGTCCCACCATACCATCGACGTGACCAACCCGGACGGGATCGCTCTGGTGAAAAAGATGATCGGGGAATTCATGCCGCTTTTCACGTCTAAGCAGTTTAACATCTGTGCCGACGAAACCTTTGACCTGGGCAAGGGCAGAAGCAAAGCCGCTGCGGACGAGAAGGGTGTGGATCGGATTTATATCGATTATATAAAGGAGCTTTGTGAGTTCGTGGTGGAAAAGGGCAGAAGGCCTATGTTCTGGGGCGATATCATCTGCGGTTTCCCGGAATTGGTGAAGGAACTTCCTCCGGAAACCGTCTGCCTGAATTGGGGATATGCTCCAAATCAGAGGGAAGACGAGTCCAAATGGCTTCATGATGCGGGAGCAGTACAGTATTCCTGTCCGGGCGCGGGCGGCTGGAACCATTTTCTCTATCCCATTTCTTCTTCCTATGAGAATATACGTCGGATGTGCAGTTATGCGGATAAATACGGTTCCATAGGCGTGCTGAATACGGACTGGGGCGATTTTCTGCATGTGAACCAACCGGAGCTGGGCAGCGTTGGAATGATCTATGGGGCGGCTTTTTCCTGGAATAAGGAAATCCCGGATTTTGAAGAAATCAACAGGCAGATTTCCAGGATCGAATTCCGGGACGATACGGAGAGCGTGGTCGGCGTGCTGGCGGAGGCAGAGGAAGGTTGCTGCTTCGACTGGGCCAGGGCCGTGCGCTTCATGGAGCTGCATACCATAGCCGAGTTCCAGGAAGAGAATCGTACCTATGTGGAAGAAGGCAGAACAGGTATGGAAAGGGCGCAGGAAGCCGATGAAAAGCTGGCGCAGATGACCAGGAGGCTGTACACCATCCTTCCCCGCCTGCACGGAGATAAAAAGGTGATGAAATCCTGCCTGGTGGGAGCAGACGGAATCCGTCTGATGAACCAGGTGGGAAGAGTGGTCTATGCCCAGGAATATGGGATGGATTTTCCGACCCTTCCCGATAGACATCTTCTGGCGGAAAGCCTGGAGAAGTGGCTGTATCATTATAAAGAAATCTATCGCAGAGTAAGCCGTGAGTCGGAGCTTCCCCGGCTGCAGGCAATGATTCTGTGGTATGCGGACTATCTGAGACGTGGGACGGATGCGGAAAAATAAGGGAATTTAAAGAAAAGGGCCTGCCGGGAGAACTTCCCCGGCAGGCCCTTGCTAAAAAGGAGGAAGCCAGTATCCGCTGTGGATACTGGCTTAAGTTATGAAAAAGAGTATTTATTATGAAAAAGGTATTCAACTCTTCTATAATTAAAGTCTATACGATAATTATGGCCTGATTATGTGAAAGAATTGAAGAAATTGTGAACCTATTTCAAAGAAATCATGAAGAAGGCCGATTGGCGTATGGGCCGATGCGCTTTTTGGGCTCCGGCCATGCTGGACATTTCGTAAAAAGGGCTCTTCCGTTTTTTACTTGGATTTTTATGCCGGCTTTTCTCCCAACAGAAGTCTCAGACGTTTGAACCTCTTATTTCTCCACGCATCCTTCGTCGTGATTATCTCAATTCTCTCTTCCAATTTCCGATCAAGGGCCTGCCTGTCATTCATCCATTGATTTTCCACATAGGCTGCCTCAAAGATGGTGGGCAGAAGCCTCTCGACCGTATGCGCCTCCGCAGGAAAACTGGGATTCATTCCATAATCCATCAATTTATTCATATTCAGATAGAATTGCGGCGTATGCTTTAGAATTTGCTCTCGACGTACAATGTAGCATGCTCCCGGCGAAAAAAGGCAGTATCGCGGTAAAAACTGGATTATGATAAATAAACAGCAATAAATCATCTGATTTATCAAAATATTTATGGGGATGGCTGGGCGACTCTATATACCAGGAAGTATTCTTCTCGATAAACTGGCTTTCGCTGACTAGGGAAGCAATTCCGTCTTGATCCGCATTTGGATCGTCCCCTGCCGCTGTTTTTGCGTACTTATTACGGTATTGCTCTTCTTCATAGAGGTAGGTAAACCAGGTATTCTTATACACACGCTCAAAATATTTTTCCGACATGTGCCACCCAATCATATTTCCCTTACATAAACATAGCACCTCCGGCAAATCATTATAATGCTCGGCAAAATACCTAATAGGTACTTCCGGAGCTTCTTCAATCAATTGTCACTTTCTTTATAAATATAAAAAAACCTTGATTCCTCAAGGTTTTTTAAAGCTGCTGACGGGAATCGGACCCGTGACCTCCGCACTACCAATGCGACGCTCTACCGACTGAGCCACAGCAGCACTTGACTGTTTTCACTGTCAACGATGATTAGTATAGCATAGTCCAAATAGCCTGTCAATAAGTATTTCCAAATATTCATATGTTCTCTAAATATGTATGAAAATCAGTCCTCTTTTTGGATACAAAAAGGACATATTGGCATTATCATACTTGCATCGAAGGGACGAGGGGCGAATTTGGCGTTGCGCTTCTAACTACTGATCGGCGGTAGTATCGCAGGGATATACAAATGGAACGAAGATTACTGATCGTGGAGGATGACTGCCTGATGGCAGAAGCGGCTGCCGATTATTTTATCCCAAAAGGCTGGGGTGTGGAGAAGAGTGAGAATAGGATTGGATAGGCAAAACCGCGGAAGGGCCGAAAGGGCTGTCCGCGGTTTTCCGGTGCGCCGGGGGCGCATGTTTTGCTGTATCTATTTATCTGTGAAAAAAGGTTACTGTCCTGGTTGCTGTGCTTCCTGTGCCTGCTGAGCTGCATAGGCGTTTTGCAGGGCGGCGATCTGACTATTCAGGCTATCGATTTCCTGCTGGGCCTGAGCTGCGGCGGTCTGGGCATTTGCCAAGGAAATCGGATCCATGGCTGCCGCAGCCTGTTGTTGGGCTAGAAGCAAGGCGTTTTGCGCATTTTGAAGGGCAGCCTGTAGGTTGGCCATCTGCGCGTCGTAGTTGGCGAGCATGTTCCGGGCCTCCAGTTCCAGGCGCTGCTGTTCAATCACCGCTTCCGCCCCTGGAGTCGCCATGAACAGGGCATCGTGTTGGCACTGGCCTGTGGAGCCCTCTGTCGTTGCCGGGCTTCCGCTAAGCGCTGCATCCAGCGCAGGAGTCATGGTGAGCGTGCCCGCGGCTCCGAAGGGACAGGTGTCCGCAGCCGGAAGCCCGGAATATCCGCAGATCAGGCCCTGATAATGGACGTCACAGGTCGCCGTGGGAACGGTTCCCTGGGCAAAAAATTCCGTCTTCACGGTCTCGTCACATAGGCCGGAAATAGGAAGCTTTCCGGATTGGGAACATACCATGGCCGTCACAATGTCGGCCGGTACCTCAAAGGATCGGTTTTCCAGATTTTCATGGATCTTACTCATTACAGCCCGCCAGAGGGTTTTGGCAAGGTTTCGCTCTCCGTTATCCTTTTTTAGCTTGGCGTTGTTATCATAGCCGGCCCAGGTGGTACAGGTATAATAGGGAGAAAAACCGGAAAACCACACGTCGTTGTAATCGGAGGTGGTGCCGGTTTTACCCGCGATGGACATACCGCCGAAGTTGACGCTGGTGGCCGTGCCCACGGTGACCACATCCACCATGGCATCCGTAAGCAGGTAAGCGGTACTGCTCTTGATTACCTGATAGGAATCCCCGACGGTATTATCGATCAGCACATTTCCGTTATAGTCTACGATTTTGGTATAGAGCTTGGGCCTGATGTAGGTTCCGTTGTTGGCAATGGCTGCATAGGAGGCGTTCAGCTCCAGATTGGTAACGCCATAGGTGATGCCGCCCAGCGCTAGGGATTGGGTCACATCGGAATAGATCTGGCCGCCTCGTTCAACTCCATCCGTTAAAGTGGTGAATCCGAAATGCTGCAGATAATCGTATCCAGTGCGCGGGCCGATGGTGGTGAGCGCTTTAACCGCGATGATATTCAGGGAATCATAGATTCCTTCCCGGAGGGAACAGATTCCTCGGTATCCGGAGGAATACCAGTTGGATACAGGCCTGCCGTTCTCGTAATTATAAGGGGCGTCCACGAATACATCGGCGAGAGTGAGTCCGGCGCTGTCCAGGGCTGGGGCATAGGTGGATACCACCTTGAAGGTGGAACCCGGCTGACGGGTGGTGGCAGTGGCCCGGTTCAGGGTACGGTTTGCCTCCTTAGCGCCCCGTCCGCCTACGATGGCCAGCACATAGCCTGTGGACTGATCCTCTATGGTCATGGAGATTTGCGGCTGAGGAGTCATGGAAATCCGTTCGCCCACTACCTTGCCGCCGCCCGCCAGAAGGGAGGTTTTATACTCTTCTATGGCGGTATAGGCTTCGTCCTGGGAAGGGAAGAGCAGCGGATATTGCCGCTGTGTGCCATGCTCCTTCATGTATTCTTCCAGCATTTCCTTGCTGTAGTTCTTGGTTTCACCGGCCGCATCCTGGATGGTGAGCTGATAGTCCAAATACCAGGAGGTACCTGCAGGATAGTTTTCCTCATTGGAACAGACTTCGTCTGCAATGGCTTGGATGACTGGGTCCTGCGTGGTATAGATCTTCAGCCCGCCGCTGTAGAGCAGGGAGATCGCCTGCGTTTCGCTGTATCCGGCCGCTTCCAGATCGCGCATCACATCCTCTGTCACCGCGTCCACAAAATAGGAGTTGATTACGTTATCCTTGCCCGATTCTTCATTAAAGGACTGGATGCGGGAATAGACGTCGTCAGCAATGGCCTGGTTGTATGCTGCCTGGGAGATATAACCCTGCTCAAGCATATGGTTTAAGACCTTTTCCCGGCGTTCCGCGTTATCCTCCGGATGGGTGATTGGATTATACCGGTAGGGATTTTGGGTGATGGCAGCGATGACTGCGCACTCGGAGAGGTTCAGTTCATATACGTTTTTGCCGAAATAGCGCCTGGATGCTGCCTGGACTCCTAAGGTATTCTGTCCCAGGTTGATGGTATTCATATAGTTTTCCAAGATTTTATCCTTGCTCATGGACTCTTCCAGCCTGATGGCAAGGTACTGTTCCTGGATCTTTCTTTTCAGCTTGACCGCAAAATTTTTATCGGTTTCACTGGTCCATGTGGTGAGGACGTTATTCTTGATCAGCTGCTGAGTGATGGTGCTGGCGCCCTCGGAAAAGTGGCCGGAAGTAATTCCCTTGACCCCGGCCCGGATGATGCCCATGATATCGATGCCGTTATGGGTATAGAACCGTTCATCCTCTATGGCCACAAAGGCATGGGCCAGATCGGCGGGAATTTTATCCATGCTCACCGGAACCCGGTTGGAGCCTTCTGCATCCAGTTTGGCAATCTGATTACCCTGGGAATCGTAGATAAAGGTGGAAAATCCGGTGGGGGAAACGTCTATGTTGGAGATATCCGGTGCAGAGGAAAGGATGCCCTTTGCTACGCCCAGCCCTGCGCAGATCCCGATGATTCCCACAGCCACCACCAGAAGCAGGATTGCTTTAAAAAAGGTCAGGGCGAAACGTTTGCCCCATTTTTTCGATTTGGAGTGCATTGCCTTTTTTTTCTTGGCTGCACCTCTTTTGCCATAATTCATGTTTGCTCCCATCTGCCCGCTTTAGCGGGCGTACAAATCAAGGAGATTGAAAATTTTAATTTTCAATCTTGCTCCTTCCTATCTGCCCGCTTTAGCGGGCACTTGATTCAGCCGCCGACAGGCAGCGCTGCATTCATGGAATTTGCGCATTGACGCGAATCCGGGAGAAAGATACCCTCCTATTCCATCCGATTATAGCAAATATACACAGGTAAATAAAGGTTTTTCTTCCATATTTAGAATTGTTCACATTTCATTTCCCTTTTATTCCAGGCTGTGGTAAGATAAGGCTGAAAGGGCAGGGGATAATTTATGGAAGAGCGGGGAAGCTTTTTACCATACAAATGTGTGTTGGAGGGAGGGATGGGAGAAATCGTGGAGAAAAAATCCAGATTTCTCGCCACAGTCCGCAAAACACAGACAGAAGAAGAGGCGGCGGCCTTTATCGAAGAGATAAAGAAGAAATATTGGGACGCTTCCCATAACTGTTCGGCTTTCGTGATCGGGCATGGTACCCAGATCACCCGATGCAGCGACGATGGGGAACCATCCGGCACGGCAGGCAGGCCCATGCTGGAAGTGCTGCTACAGGAGGGGCTTTGCGATGTGACCGTGGTGGTGACCCGGTACTTCGGAGGGACGCTCCTGGGAACGGGCGGTCTGGTGCGGGCCTACGGCGCGGCCATAAAGGCTGGGATCGAGGCGAGCCAAACAGCCCTTATGCGTTATGGATGCAGGCTGGTAATCCATACAGACTACACGGATATCGGAAAGATTCAATATCTGTTAGGGAAAAGGGGAATTGGCCAATATGATGCCAGCTATACGGACCGTGTGACGCTAAAGGCCGTGGTGTTCACGCAGGAAGAACAGGGAATCTGCAAGGAACTGACGGAAGCCACCGCAGGAAGGGCAACGTTTGAAACGGTGGAGAGGGGATATTATATCTCGGAACGATAATTCAGCAGCAGTTCAGACTATTCTGGACTGCTTACGCAATCCGGAAGGAGGTGGTAAACATGAGGAGCCAGAAAACAGGAAATGCGGACTCAGTGCCCGGGCGAAGTTGGAAGCGTAGAAAAACAGCACATAAGGCGGCTGTCACGCTTTCTGACGAGGTGCCCCGGTTTTTTCCTGCCTTGATGAAAGCGACCATGACACCGCCGGAAGGAGAACGTCATGGAAATGAACAGGGAAGTAAGCGCGCTGCTTGAGCAGAAACAGTATACAAGGCTCCGCCAGGCATTGACGGAGTTAAACGAGGCGGATATTGCGGCGATTCTGGAGGGCTGGGATAAGCAGGATATGCTGAAGATTTTCCGCATCCTTCCCAAGGATCTGGCTGCGGACGCCTTTTCCTATATGGAGACGGATAACCAGCAGTTTATCATCATGTCTTTGTCAGATAGGGACGCAGGAGTCATTATGGACAACCTGATGGCGGATGATGCGGCGGATCTGATGGAAGAGATGCCAGCCAGCCTGGTGAAAAAGATACTGGCCAATGCCAGCCCGGAGACCCGGAGGGACATCAATCACCTGCTGCGCTATCCGGAGGATTCCGCTGGAAGCATCATGACGGTGGAGTATGTGGATCTGAAGGAAAGCCTGACCGTGGACGAGGCCATTGCCAGGATACGCCGGGTGGGAGTGGACAGCGAAACCATCAATATCTGCTATGTGTTGGATCAAGGACGGAGGCTGGTGGGAACCGTATCCCTGCGCTATTTGCTCCTGAGCCAGCCTGACGAGGTTATCGGCGAGATCATGCATGAAAACGTGATTTCTATCAATACCCTGATGGATCAGGAAGAGGCGGCCAGGGTATTTCAGAAATACGATTTCACAGCCATGCCCGTGGTGGACAATGAAAATAGGCTGGTGGGGATTATCACCGTGGACGACATCGTGGATATTCTCCAGGAAGAGGCTACGGAAGATATGGAGAAGATGGCGGCCATCGTGCCAAGCGATAAGCCCTATCTGAAAACGGGGGTGCTGGAGACGTGGAAAAAAAGGATTCCGTGGCTGCTGCTTTTGATGGTGTCCGCCACTTTTACCGGGCGCATCATCACCCATTACGAAGCGGCCTTAGGCACCTGTATGGTGCTTTCCGCTTTCATTCCTATGCTCATGGACACCGGGGGAAATGCGGGAGGCCAGGCCAGCGTTTCCATCATCCGCGGGATTTCTCTGGATGAGATCCGTTATCAGGATCTGCCGGGGGTGATGTGGAAGGAGGCCAGGGTGGCGTTTTTGTGCGGGATAACCCTGGCGGCAGCCAATTTTGCAAAGCTGATGCTCCTCGATCGGGTGGGTTTCCTCGTGTCGTCGGTGGTCTGCATCACCCTTGTGATCGCTGTCCTGGTGGCAAAAATCGTGGGATGCAGCCTTCCCATGCTGGCCAAGAAGATCGGATTTGACCCAGCGGTGATGGCCAGCCCTTTTATCACCACGATCGTGGATGCCTTATCCCTGATCATCTATTTCCGCATCGCCACGCTGATGCTGCCTTCTCTGTAGGGCCAAAGTGCGTGCAAAAGCACGCAGACGGGAGCAAGATTGAAACTTCGTTTCAATCTCCCTGAATTAGAATGCGTGCAGAAGCACGCAGACGGGAGCAAGATTGAAACTTCGTTTCAATCTCCCTGAATAGAATGCGTGCAAAGGCACGCGAACGGGAGCAAGATTGAAAGAAGGGCGCTTTCAATCTCCCTGAATAGAATGCGTGCAGAAGCACGCAGATGGGAGCAAGATATGAAACTGATTTCATGGAATGTAAATGGGTTGCGCGCCTGTATGGGAAAAGGATTTCAGGATTTTTTTCGGGAGGCTGACGCGGATATTTTCTGTATACAGGAGAGCAAGCTTCAGGAAGGGCAGATCGCTATGGAGCTGGAGGGATACTGTCAATACTGGAACTATGCGATGAAAAAGGGATATTCCGGCACGGCCATTTTTACGAAAAAAAAGCCCCTGGGAGAGTTTTACGGAATCGGGATGCAGGAGCATGACCAGGAAGGGCGGGTCATCACGCTGGAATATGAAGATTTCTATATGGTAACCGTCTATACGCCCAATTCCCAGGAAGGGCTGGCGCGGCTTTCTTACCGAATGAAGTGGGAGGAAGATTTCCTGGCTTATCTGAAAGGTTTGGAGAACACAAAACCGGTCATCGTTTGCGGTGATATGAACGTAGCCCATCGGGAGATCGATTTGAAGAATCCTAAGTCGAACCGGAAAAATGCCGGTTTTACGGATGAGGAGCGGGAAAAATTTTCACAGCTTTTGGAAAGCGGATTCATCGATACTTTCCGGCATTTTTATCCGGAGCAAGAAGGCGCCTATTCCTGGTGGTCCTATCGTTTTAAAGCCAGGGAGAAGAACGCGGGCTGGCGCATCGACTATTTTCTTGTTTCCGCGGCCTTGGAAGGGCGGCTGGAGGATGCGGTGATCTACAAGGATATTTTCGGATCCGACCATTGTCCGGTGGGGTTGATGCTAAAAGATTGAGGAGAAGGGCTTTGTGACGACTGTCATGGACTAGGCCCGTTTCCCGGCGATTTTCATAGCCGGATGCATAGCGGTTTGGACGTATTTGAATTGTTCGTATAGCCAAATCCTCAACGATAAAAGCGGATCGGAGGTAAGAGAAGGACATTACCCCGATCCGTTTTATCATATGTGCCTGCGTCCCGCCGCTTTAAGACGACGGATTGCAGCCAAGATTTATTTATTCATGTTTGCTCTCTTGCGCTTTGTGGGATCCAGGATTTTTTTACGGATCCGCAGGCTCTTGGGCGTCACTTCCAGCAGTTCGTCCGTTTCGATGAAATCCAACGCCTGTTCCAGGCTCAGGATCCGGGGCGGAGTAAGGCGGAGCGCCTCGTCTGCGCTGGAGGAGCGGGTATTGGTAAGCTGTTTTTTCTTGCATACATTGACTTCGATATCTTCTCCCCGGCCATTCTGTCCGACCACCATTCCGGCGTAAACCTTTTCGCCGGGACCGATGAAGAGCGTACCGCGCTCCTGGGCGTTATAGAGCCCGTAGGTGATGGATTCCCCTGTCTCAAAGGCGATCAGGGAGCCCTGTTTGCGGTACTGGATGTCTCCTTTATAGGGACCATAGCCTGCAAAGGCAGTATTCATGATACCGTTTCCCTTGGTGTCCGTGAGAAATTCGCCTCGATATCCGATGAGCCCTCTGGAGGGGATGGAGAATTCAAGCCGGGTGTATCCGCCGCCGGCAGCCCCCATGCTCATTAATTCACCCTTTCGCTGGCTCAGCTTTTCGATTACATTGCCGGAAAAGGCCTCCGGAACGTCGATATAGGCGATTTCCATGGGCTCCAGGCGTTTTCCGTTTTCGTCCTCCTTGTAGAGCACTTCAGCCTTGCTCACCGCGAATTCATATCCCTCCCGCCGCATGTTCTCAATGAGAACGGAAAGGTGTAGTTCGCCTCTGCCGGATACCTTGAAACTTTCGGTGGTGTCCGTTTCCTCCACCCGCAGCGAGACGTCGGTGTTCAGCTCCCGCCACAGCCTGTCCCGAATATGGCGGCTGGTCACATATTTGCCCTCCAGCCCTGCAAAGGGGGAATCATTGACGATGAAATGCATAGCGATGGTAGGCTCAGAAATTTTCTGGAAGGGGATGGGCTCCGGTTTTTCCGGAGAACAGAGCGTATCGCCGATGTGGATATCCGCGATTCCGGAAATGGCAACAATGGAACCGATACCGGCCTCCTTGACCTCCACCTTATTTAGGCCATCGAACTCATAAAGCTTGCTGATACGGACTTTTTTTTGCTTGTCCGGTTCATGGTGATTGACGATCACCACATCCCGGCCCTCCGCCACGACGCCGTTATCCACTTTTCCCACGCCGATACGGCCCACGTATTCGTTATAATCAATGGTACTGATCAGCACCTGCGTACCGGCCGTTGGATCGCCTTCCGGCGCGGGGATATAATTTAGGATGGTGTCCAAAAGGGGCTTCATGTCTTTATTTTTAACGGTGAGCTGCAACGTAGCGCTGCCGTTTTTGGCGGAGGCATATACGAAAGGACAGTCGAGCTGCTCGTCGTTGGCATCCAGATCCATGAAAAGCTCCAGCACCTCATCCACTACGGTTTCAGGCCGGGCTTCGGGCCGGTCGATTTTATTGACGCAGACGATAACCGGAAGCTGCAGCTCCAGGGCCTTACGCAGCACGAACTTGGTCTGGGGCATGGGGCCTTCAAAGGCATCCACCACCAGGATGACGCCGTTCACCATTTTCAGCACCCGTTCCACCTCGCCGCCGAAATCCGCATGGCCGGGCGTATCGATGATATTGATCTTGGTTCCCTTATAAGTAATTGCCGTATTTTTGGAAAGAATCGTGATGCCCCGTTCCCGCTCAATGGCGTTGGAATCCATGACCCGTTCCGCAACCTCTTGGTTTTCGCGGAATACGCCGCTCTGCTTGAGCAGCTCATCCACAAGAGTGGTTTTGCCGTGGTCTACATGGGCAATGATCGCAACGTTCCTCACATCTTCTCGCTTCTGTTTCATGTATTGACTTCCTTCCTCTATCAACAGCGGCAAATGCGCCGGATTTCCCTTAAACCACAATAGTATAGCACCCGTATTTCCATCTTGCAATATGTAAACGATAATCCGCAGGACAAACGCATAGATGGCTCGGCAGTCCCCGGAGCCTCCTCCCTGGCGGCTTGGCGCACTCGATAAGGGCCTGACTGCGCAGGCGCGTTCCAGGCGGGACGGCTTTACTATGTTTTCGAGCGCCATCGCGCCGGAGATTCCGATGGGCCCTGCACGCATCCCAGCCGGGATGCGCCAACTGCCGCAAGCCGTACCTCCGGGCGTGCCCTTCCATATCCCCTGGTAAAAATTTGCCGCATCGTGACTTTCCCGGAAATATGTGGTATACTGACAAACGTATGATGTAATATCCTGCCCGGATTCCCATAGGACGGGATAGGCAAGGGTGCATAGAAAGCAGGCATGACCTGCTTTCCGGCGAAAACAGCGCACAGAGGGGAGTGGATATGAACAGGGAAGAGGAAGAAAAGAAACATTTTGCCGTATTAATCGATGCGGACAACATCAGTGAGAAATATGCCGCCAGTATTTTCAATGAGATTGCGGACTATGGCTTTGCCTCCTACCGCAGGATCTATGGAAACTGGGCCAAGAGCAATGGATGGAAGGAAGACACTCTTCTGGAGAACTCCATCAATCCGATCCAGCAGTTCAATTATACTACAGGGAAGAACGCCACCGATATGGCGATGGCCATCGATGCCATGGACATCCTGTATTCGGGCAAGGTGGACGGCTTCTGTCTGGTGACGAGCGACAGCGATTTCACGAAGCTGGCCATGCGTCTTCGGGAGGAACAGATGTATGTGATCGGAATGGGGGAGTCCAAAACACCCATGGCGCTCACAAAGGCGTGTAACAAGTTTATCCATCTTGATCTGATTTCCGGTGAGGTGGAAGAGAAAACGGCGGAGAATCCCAGAAACGTAACGGGTGGAAGGAAACAGCGTGCCGGAGCTGTGGAAGAGAAACAGGACAGTACGGTGACGCCCATCAGCGAGATCGAGGAATCCATCATCACCTTCGTACAGAACAATGAAAACAAGGGGAAATCCACCTTCCTGGGCGAGGTGGGCAGCAGGCTGTGCGATAAATTCATCGAATTTGACGCCAGAAACTATGGTTACACGAAGTTGGTCACGCTGCTTCGGGATAAATGTCCCAAGCTCACCATCATTCAGGAGGGGACGTCCTATCGGATCGAATTGAAGGAGCAGACTGGGCCGGAGGATCTTGAGAAGGAGATCATTGATTATCTGAAGAAAAACGGGGGCAAGGTGGACAATCTTTCTCTGGTTCTGGATCAGTTGAAAAAGAAGCACCCCCAGTTCAACCTGAGCGACTATGGATATAGCCGGATTTCCAGTTTCCTGCGCAGCTTCAGCCGTATTTCGGTTCATGGGAACGCTCTGATGCTGAAGGAAAACGGAAAAAACGCCTGATTCCCGGCAGAGGCGTCCCCGCCTAAATGGCAGAACGGAGGGCAGATGGAGAACGGCAGGGATATTATCACGAGGATAAACGAAAATTTTACCGGGATGAGCAAGGGACACAGGGCGATTGCCGCCTATATTCGGGAGCATTATGACCAGGCTGCGTTCATGACGGCGGCCCGCCTGGGAGCGGAACTGGGTATCAGCGAGTCCACGGTGGTTCGTTTCGCGGCGGGAATCGGGTATGATGGATACCCACAGATGCAGGAGGCGTTGGCTTCTTGGGTGAAAAGCAGGCTTTCCATGGTTCAGAAGGTGGAAGCCAGGTATGGAGGGAGCAGCCAGTCCGAGATCCTCGCCAGCGTCCTTTCCGCGGATATGGACAATCTGAGCCGTACCATAGAAAGTCTGGACGGGGCGTCCTTTCATACCGCAGTGGATATTATCTTGGAAGCAAGGACGGTCTATATCCTGGGGATCAGGAGTTGTGCGCCGCTGGCGGAGTTTTTAAGCTTTTATCTGAACATGATACGGGGAAATATCGTGCTGCTCAAGACCACCAGTTTGAGCGAAGTGTTTGAACAGATGCTGCGTATCGATAAACGCGACGCCATCGTCGGCATCAGTTTTCCCAGATATTCCATGCGTACGTTGAAGGCCATGGAGTTTGCCAACGACAGGAACGCCAGGGTGATCACCATAACGGACAGCGTGCATTCTCCTATGAATCTCTATTCCTCCTGTAATCTCTGTGCCTGCAGCGAAATGGTATCCATCGTGGATTCCCTGGTGGCTCCCCTGAGCGTGATCAATGCCCTGGTGGTGGCCCTCTGCCTGAAGCGGCCGGAGACGGTGAAGGAAAGCCTGGAAGCTTTGGAGGGCGCCTGGAATAATTATCAGGTCTATATGAACGATGAAATCGACTTCATGGATGAGGATGCCATGCTAGATTTTACGGTTCACAATACGCTTGATGCGCATTCCGGCGATCAAGGCATCGTATAGGATGCCTGGGGAAGAGCTCCGAGTATATCTGAAAGTGAGAATAAAACCCGCTCCCCAAAAGCGGCGGCGCCTGCAGAAAGAGGAACACAGGCGCGTTATGGTGACTGAGAAGAGGACGGAAATCGATGAGCAGAGTGATTGTGGCAGGCGGAGGCGCAGCGGGGATGATGGCTGCTGTTGCCGCAGCGGGCAGGGGACATGAGGTTCATTTGCTGGAAAAGAATGAAAAGTTGGGGAAAAAGCTCTTCATCACGGGTAAGGGGCGCTGTAATGTAACGAATGCCTGCGAAGCGGAAGAACTGTTTGACAGTGTGGTGAGCAATGCCAAGTTCCTTTACAGCGCGTTTTATACCTTTGATAACAATGCGGTGCAGGATTTCTTTCGATCTAGGGGATGCCCCTTGAAGGTAGAGCGGGGAAACCGGGTGTTTCCTGAGTCTGACCATTCTTCGGACATCATCAGGACTCTTTCTAAGGAGCTGGAGAAGGAGGGGGTAAGGATAAGGCTGCATACGCCGGTGAAGAGGCTGCTTGCAGAAACGTCCGACGGGGGGCGCAGGATTACGGGAGTGGCTTTGGACGACGGAGAAGAATTGGCTGCGGACGCGGTGGTGCTCGCCTGCGGCGGCCTGTCCTATCCGGCCACCGGTTCCTGCGGGGATGGATACGTCCTGGCGCGTGGGGAGGGACATTCTCTCGTACCATGCCATCCCGGCCTTGTGCCCTTTACGATTCAAGAAGAGTGGTGCGGCAGGCTTTCGGGACTGGCGTTAAAGAACGTATCCGCCGCATTATATATAGAAGGAAAAGAAATCCACTGCGGCTTCGGAGAGATGCTTTTCACCCATTTCGGTGTGAGCGGTCCTTTGATTTTAAGCGCCAGCAGTTTCTACCAGGAGGCGCTTTACAGATATCGGAGGAAAAAGAAAACGGAGGGAGAGCCGGAGGTTCTCCTCAAGCTGGACCTGAAGCCAGCTTTGACAGAGGAACAGTTGGACAAGCGGGTTTTGCGGGATTTCGATTCCAATAAAAACCGGCAGTTTGCAAATGCTTTGGGCAAGCTTTTTCCTGCCAGCCTGATTCCTGTGATGGTCAGTCTGTCTGGGATCGACCCGGCAAAAAAAGTGCACGAGATTACCCGGGAGGAGCGCAGGCGGTTTGTGGCATGCATCAAGGGCCTGCCCCTGACGGTCACGGGAACCAGGGGATTTGAAGAGGCCATCATCACCCGGGGCGGTATCCCCGTAAAAGAAATCAATCCTTCTACCATGGAATCCAGGCTGGTTGGCGGCCTGTATATGGTGGGGGAAATGTTGGATTTGGACGCGCTCACCGGCGGCTTCAACCTCCAGATCGCTTGGTCAACGGGATATCTGGCAGGGGTGAGCATCCCGTGAGGAGAAGTCCTATACGAATTTATGGATGGGGTGCGCCATGAACGGCTGCTTTAGGAAGGCGCGCGGAAAAGGAGACAGGAATGAGTTATAATATCGCGATAGACGGACCGGCAGGGGCCGGAAAGAGCACCATCGCCCGCAGGGCGGCGGAGAAACTGCATTTTATCTATGTGGACACTGGCGCCATGTATAGGGCTATCGCCCTTTTCTTCCTGAAAAAGGGGATCTCTTTCCAGGATACGGAGACGATGGCTGCGGAGTGTAGGAATGCGGAAGTCTCCATCACTTACCAGGACGGGGAACAGATCGTCTTGCTAAACGGGGAAAACGTGAATTCCCTGATCCGGACGGAAGAGGTGAGCTCCATGTCTTCCAAAGCCTCGGCAGTTTTGGAGGTGCGCGCGCATCTTTTGGATCTGCAAAGAAGCCTTGCCGCCGGGGAGAATGTGATCATGGACGGGAGGGACATCGGCACCTGTGTGCTGCCGAAGGCGGATGTAAAGATTTTCCTTACGGCCAGCACACAGGTGCGCGCCCGGCGTCGGTATGAAGAGCTGCGGGCAAAGGGAAGCGAAGAGAGCTTGGAATGCGTGGAACGCAAGATCATCGAGCGGGACGAGGCGGACAGAAACCGTGCGATCTCTCCCCTTAGGGAGGCGGAGGACGCCGTGCATGTGGATACTTCGGATATGACCGTTGAGGAAGCGGTGGATAGGGTCTTGGAAATTTGTCAGGAGAAGATGGTTTAATGGAAATATTGCTTGCGAAAAGCGCCGGCTTCTGCTTCGGCGTAAAAAGGGCGGTGGAAAAGGTATATGAACAAATTGCCTCCGGAAAAAAGATCTATACTTATGGCCCCATCATCCATAATGAATTCGTGGTGGCGGACCTGGAGAGCAAGGGGGTATCGGTCATCCACTCTGAAGAAGAGCTTTCAGGGCTTTCTGAGGGCACGGTGGTGATTCGTTCCCACGGCGTGCCGAAGGCAGTCTGCGACCGAATACGGGAACAGGGATTGGAGTGCGTGGACGCAACCTGCCCTTTTGTGAAACGGATCCATAGAACC
The DNA here is from genome assembly GCA_947650005.1 of uncultured Lachnospiraceae bacterium. Classification (GTDB taxonomy): domain Bacteria; phylum Bacillota; class Clostridia; order Lachnospirales; family Lachnospiraceae; genus Eisenbergiella. The sequence continues at coordinate 30,171 of CANSTU010000012.1, read as the reverse complement.
GTGGAAAAGGAAAGCGGGGAGGGGAAACAGATCGTCATCATTGGAAATGCGGGCCATCCGGAGGTGGAAGGGATCCAGGGATGGGCCCATACTCCGGCCTGGGTCGTCGAATCAAAGGAAGAAGCGCACAGATTACCGCTGAAATTGGATAAAAAACTGTGCATTGTGTCCCAGACGACATTTAACTACAATAAATTTCAAGAATTAGTTGAAATTTTTGAAAAAAGAGGTTATGATATTAGTGTTGCGAATACTATCTGTAACGCAACTGAGGAGAGACAGACTGAGGCAAAGGATATTGCGGCGAAAGTCGATGCAATGATTGTAATCGGAGGTAAACACAGTTCCAACACCCATAAGCTCTATGAGATATGTCGTGGGGAATGCGTGGATACCTGTTTGATACAGACACTGGATGACTTGCATTTGGATTTACCCAAAACTGTTCACCTGGTGGGTATTACAGCCGGAGCGTCTACCCCGAATAAATTAATCGAGGAGGTTCAAAATTATGTCAGAATTAACTTTTGAACAAATGTTGGAGGAATCATTAAAAACAATACATGCAGGGGAGGTAGTCGAAGGTACGGTCATCGATGTGAAGCCGGAAGAAGTGATCCTGAATATCGGATATAAATCGGACGGCATCCTTACCAGGCATGAGTATACCAATGATCCCAGCGTGGATATGACTGCGGTTGTGAAGCCCGGCGATAAGATGGAAGTAAAGGTCCTTAAGGTGAACGACGGGGACGGACAAGTGATCCTTTCCTATAAGAGGCTTGCCGCTGATAGGGGCAACAAGAGGATTGAAGAAGCGTATAACAGCCGCGAGGTTCTCAAGGCAAAGGTAACCCAGGTGCTCGACGGAGGCCTGAGCGTGGTGGTGGAAGAAGTGAGGATCTTCATCCCGGCCAGCCTTGTATCCGATACCTATGAGAAGGATCTTACCAAATATGCGGGCCAGGAGATTGAGTTCGTGATCAGCGAATACAATCCCAGGAGAAGAAGATATATCGGCGACCGTAAGCAGCTCATCGTGGCCAGGAAAGCGGAGATGCAGAGAGAACTGCTGGAGAGGATCCACGAAGGTGATGTGGTGGAAGGCGTTGTAAAGAACGTGACGGATTTTGGTGCGTTTATCGACCTGGGCGGAGCCGATGGCCTGCTGCATATTTCCGAGATGTCCTGGGGAAGAGTAGAACATCCCAGAAAAGTATTCAAGGTGGGCGATCAGGTCAAGGTCCAGATCAAGGAGATCAATGGAAACAAGATTGCGCTCAGCATGAAGTTCGAAGATTCCAACCCTTGGAAGAACGCTTCCGAGAAGTATGCGGTCGGCAATGTAGTATCCGGCAGAGTGGCCAGGATGACGGATTTTGGCGCATTCATCGAACTGGAGCCGGGAATCGACGCCCTTCTCCATGTGTCCCAGATTGCCAAGGAGCACGTGGACAAGCCCTCCGATGTGCTTAAAACCAACGAAGAGATCACTGCCAAGGTGGTTGATTTCAACGAAGCCGATAAGAAGATCAGCCTGAGCATCAAGGCCATGCTGGCAGAGCCGAAGGAAGTGAAGGAAGAACCTGCGGCGGATGAGGATGTGGTTTCCGTAGATATCGACGCGGTGATCGCTGAACAGGAATAAACAGCAAGACGCCATGAAGGCGGATGGGTTCAAACAAATTTAAAACTGATGTAGCCAAGATCTGATATAAGATATGGGTACGGTCATCTAGGGGACAGCGCTGAAAACTAGGCGCTGTCCTTTATCCATATGATAGCAACGGTTTGCACGCCTGCCAGATCCCGTCCGGAAAGGAACCAAAAACGCAGAAACTGTTCGGTTCCTTTCCGGATGGGGTCTGGTAGGCGTATGAATTGTTGCATATGATATGGGAAGATGTCACAAAATCTGAAACAAATACTTGATTTTTTATAGTAAAAATGTTAATCTATTTTAGAATATAAATGGTAAGAGCCAGAATACAAATGAGGGGTAATGAATCATGAGGGATTGTCTGGATTCTTGTGCGGTTAGCAGAGAAAGACAGGGAGGGAATCTGGCCTATATTTTGGAGGACGAGGGACTGTTCAGCCAGTTGGGCTATAAGTTCTTAATGTCACAGGATGGGAAGGGGCTGCTTCCCTGCGCGAAGATTCGGTATAACGGTCAATTGAAATTTATCTATTTCGCAGAGTCGTATCAGAGCATTTCTACTATTTTTCCACAAAGCAATTATGAAGGTGTCTGTACAATCCTATACAGGTTTATAAAAGAATTGATCGATGTCCGGGACAACGGTTTTCTGCAGTACGAGAATATCGATATTATGCCGGAGTCGGTTATGGTCGATCAGAAAACGCTGGAGGTAAAGCTGGCTTATCTGCCCCTGTCCGCTGGGGCTGGTAAGCAGATGGGGTTTGAATCCCTTCTGAGAGAATATTTGGTTTTCTGGGTAAAGAAATATGCGGGGAGGCTGTCTCCGGAGAGGGCGGATTCTCTGTCGGAATTGCTTATGGATCGACAGTCAGGCTTGGAGGGCCTTTTGAAGGCGTTGATGCAGGATACGGACCGGCTGGAGATTGCAGGAGAGACGATGAAGCTTCTGCTGAAAAGCCGCGATCCTAGATACCCGCTCAGTTTTCGGGTGGAAAAGGAATCCTTCTGGCTAGGCCGCAGGCAGGACAATGACGGCGTTGTCGATGTATCAAAGAGAATCGGCCGCAGGCATTGCAGGCTTATTCGGGAGAAGGGCTGTTTCTATGTCGTTGACGAAGGGACCCTCAACGGGACTTACGTGAATGCGGAGAGAGTCGGGAGTGAGAAAAAGGAACTCCATCATGGGGATGTGCTCAGGCTTCCGGACATTGAATTTTCTGTGATGATAGGTTAAGGCCTTTCTGCCATTTTAAGCTATGGATTTACGTTCGCTGAAGCGGTCAGGAAGGTTACAAAAAGAGCAGGGGCAATCAGGCAGGTTACAAATCGGAGTTTAATGGCACGAAAGAACGTATCTGGGGGCCTGAAAGCGCTTCCGGACTGGAGCCGTCGGGCGGCAGAATGAGAGGAACTATGGGCAGAACCATGATTGTGGTGGTGGAACCAGACAGGGATTATATGGGCCGTCTGGAGATGGGGCTTGTAAAAATGTTCTGGAAGGAAGCGGAACTGGAGCTGATTTCGGAACTGGAATATTTTGACGAATACTTTGCGATCCCGAAGAAGATAGATCTTCTGGTAATTGACGAATCCATGTATACGGAACAGCTGCGTATGCATGATATAGAGAAAATATTTATTTTGACGGAAGAGCCGGGACAGGAAGAGGAAAGCGATGGTCAGGACGTATTCCGACTGTATAAGTTCAGTAACCTAAATGCTCTGGTTAACAGGATTGCGTCCGCGGGGAGGACGAACAGCGTAACACAGGAGCGCCGGACCAAGGTGGTTACGGTGATTTCTCCCGCAGGCGGGGCAGGGAGTACAACGGTCGCCATGGGCATTTGTGCAACCATGAGGGACAATCTGAAGTCAGCCTTCTATATCAATCCGCAGATGTATCAGGACTTCCACTATTATCTTCGGGACAGGGATACGCTGCCTATGGATCTTTGTATGAAGATGCAGGAAGCGGGATTTGAACCGGATTCTAAAGTGAAAGCGTGCTTCCTGAAGGAAGGTTTCACATATTTTCCACCGCTCGGCTCTTCCCGGGAATCCCTTGGGATTACGGTGGCGGCATATTTGAGGCTTGTGGAGAATATTGTGAAGGCGAGGGAATTCGACTATGTAGTGATTGACCTTGGGAATGAACTGTACGGTGACTGTGTCAAATTTTTGGCTATGGCAGATCGGGTTCTGACCGTGACCAGGCAGGATACCTATGCGGCGTTTAAGTTGCGTATCCTAAAAAAGAGTATGAATTTCAGCGACGCGGATAAATATATTTTCATTTGTAATCATTTCGACAGGCAAAAAGAAAATGCGCTGGCCGATGTGGGAAGTGAATATTCAACAGTGGTTCATGAATACATAGAAGCGGATGAAGCCGCGGTGTCCAGAGGGCTGGAAGGCCTAAAGGGGCTGGACGGCATGCAGAGGGCGGCGTATATGTTGTTGTAGCATGGATACGGGGAGAGGCAAGTTTGTGCAGTATCGCAAGCGTTGCTTGCGATATGCAGGGGTATGGTTATGTTAAAGCCAAAGCATGTGATGGGAAATGCGATAAAATGCAGGGTGGACGCCGAATATATGATTTCCCGGTATGAAATGGATGTACTCGCGGGCCATCCGGTGAAGGGGCTTTTGAAGATACAGTTGGATAAAGCAGGCGATTTGATTTATTCCGGGGAAGGGAAGCAGACTCTGACGCAGTATCTTCTGCAGAAAGTGGGAGGAGGACAGCTAACAGGTATGATATGGTCCGCCCTGCAGACGGTCTGTGAGATCCACCGGCTTGGGTTGGATGAGCACAGGATGCTTCTGAATCCGGACTGGATTTATGTGGGGGAGGGTGCGCAGATTTATTTTATCTATTTTCCAGTAAACGGCATTGGGGGAAGCTATGATTTTTCCCTGTTTTGCAGAGATATTATTCTGAGCGCTGAACTTACGGAAAGCGAGAAAGGATTGTGGAAGCGATGGGCGGACGGATTGTCCGCAGAAGGCGTTCACACCGGGAGCCTGGAACATTTTAAGTCTGTCTTTCACGTCCAGGATTCAGGCGAAAGATGGGATGATGACCGGACGATTGTGGATGGGAAAGAGGATTCTAAATGGAGCGATCCGGAGCAGACGGCGCTTGATCCGCTGTGTGCTGGCCGGAGCAATGAGGACAGGACGGCTTCCATGGGTTTTTGCAAAGAGGATGGGGATACTCTGATAGACGAGGACGATATGGAAGGGACTTTGTTGGAATCCTGCGGGAATAACACGGTTTGGCATCGGCTGCCCACCATCCGGCGACTTTCCACAGGAGAGAAAAAGACGGTAACTGGGGATTATTTCAAAATTGGACGCAGCGCCAGCCGAGCGGATTTTTGCGTTACAGGAAATCACTGCATCAGTAATGTCCATGCGATCATTGTATGCATCGCAGAGACGTATTATGTTAAGGATAACTATTCCACCAACGGGACTTATGTGGACGGTGAGCAGATTTCGGCGGGCGGTGAGCCGAGACGTCTGGCGGACGGCAGTATGATTCGGATGTGGGATGAAGATTTTGAATTTCGGCTGTGAGGGGAAATCCTTTATCGGCAAAGATATTGCAGGTATCGCTTACGACATGCAGGGGGACAGCTATGAGATATTCCGCGGGTGCATATACGGATATTGGAAGCACCAGAAAGAACAATCAGGATTCCTTCTGTGTCCTTCGGGGGCGGAGCAGCGCCCTGGGGAATGTGCTGATGGCGGTGGTGTGCGATGGGATGGGAGGCCTTTCTAAGGGAGAGGTGGCAAGTGGCACGGTGGTTACGGCCTTTTCGGATTGGTTTACCAATGATCTGCCTCTGAGAATACGGGAATGTTCCATGAGGCAGATGGCAGATATTTGGATGGAAATGCTCTATGGGCTCAATGAGCGTTTGAGGGATTACGGAAGGATGAGGGACATCCAAGTGGGAACGACCTTTTCCGGGCTGTTTCTCATGGGGACGCAATATCTCTGGGTACATGTGGGAGACAGCAGGATCTATCTGCTTAGAGAAGGGGATATGAGGCAGCTCACCACAGATCATACAGTGGCGAACAGGGATCGGGGAACAGGGATGGTAAAGGCTGGAACCGAAAATATGTTAACGCAGTGTATTGGCGTTTCCATGGCTTTGAAGCCGGACTGGGGGATGGGTGAGATGTGTGGAAGGGATCGGTTTCTGTTGTGCAGCGACGGGTTCTATCATCGTATCCGCCCCTCTGATCTGACGGGACGGATGTCCGAAGAGATAGAATCGGGTAAACAGATGGCGAATCTTAGCCGTGAGCTTTCCCGCCTGATGATGGAACGGGGAGAGAAAGACAATGTGACGGCGGTTCTGATCGGGGTAAAAGAAGACGAAGAAAGAGGGCTGGGAGTCTGGCTGCAGGGATCTAAAAGGTCAGGACGGGGAAATGGATTTTGTGTGGAACAGGAACTGACCCAGACCGACAGCAAAGAGATTTTACGATAAATATACGCAAAGAGCTGCCTGCGGCAGTACAAAAGTTGACCTGAACAGAAAATTGCCGGGAGGCAGCGGAATGCGGGAGCCGCTTAGCGCGGCAGAATGAGAGGAAAAATGGACGCGAGCAAGGTTATCATCACGATAAGGATCCTGAAGAAAAAGATAGAGGAAGATCTGGAGGTGCCTCTTAGCATCACGGCCAATGAACTGGTGGTGGCTCTGAACGAGGCCTATGGGCTGGGCTTGGACACAGACAGCATGGCGGAGTGTTATCTGAAAGCGGAAAATCCCATTGTTCTCCTAAAGGGGAATCGTACGTTGGAAGAATTCGGAATCCGCAATGGGTCGTTGATTATTATGAATGACTGAGAAAAGAGGGAATGTGTCAAATGAAGAGCAGGTTTAAAATCATCCTATCCAGGAAGGATCTGTATAAGGAAATAGAGCTGCCCGAGGATCTTAATAAGCTGGCAATCGGAACAGCCTTAAACTGTGACGTGCGCCTGAGGAAGGGGCTTTTTTTTGAAGGCTTCGAGTTGTCGCTCTTTTGTGAGAACGACGAATGGAAGATGGTATGTTCGGAAAATGTGTATATGACCGACGGAAATGTCCAGAAGCTGATGATCAAGAAGCTGGAGCATGGGGATGAACTCTGCCTGAGATACCAGAAAACGGACAGCGAGGTCTTTAGCTTGTCCTTTATGATCGATTTCGCGTCAAAGAATTGGGATTACAGCAGGCGAATCGAATTGCCCCAGGGCCAGGAAATACGAATCGGCGGGGATTCCCAATGTCAGGTGCGCGTGGAAAGCCCTTATGTGGGCAGGGATTCCTTCTCCCTCATGCGGGATAACAAAAATAGGTGGATTTTGAAGGAGCAAAAGGCGGCATACGGGATCTATGTCAACGGCTGCAGGCGGACGGGCCAGATCCGTCTGAACGGGAGCGATTTCATTTCCTTGGCGGATGCCAGTTTTTATCTGAAGGGAAATAGCCTGTATACCTCGAAGGCTCTCCGCGTTTCGACGGGCGACCTGAAGGTATATGACATGTCTGAGAGCAGAGGCGTGCAGCGCTATCCGCATTTTAACCGTTCCACCAGAATGCGTGCGGTAATCCCGGAGGAGGGTATTTTGGTACTGGATCCGCCGGATATACCGGAGAAGCCCGGCGGCAATATCATCCTCCAGCTTCTTCCGGCCGTTATCATGCTTGGAGTGACGATCCTCTTCCGGATGGTGTTGAGTTCTTCCGGAAGCTCCTACATATGGATCAGTCTGATTTCTATGACCCTCGGTATCTGTACTTCGGCGGCAGGCATCATAGGTGAACGGCGAAAGTATAAGAAAAGTATGGAGGAGCGCAGGACTGTCTATACGGCCTATGTGGAGGAAAAAAGGGCGGAGATTGAGGAGAGCCGGAAGCTGGAAAAGGATCTTTTGGAGGATTGCTATTATGCACCGTCAAAAGAAGTACAGATTATCAATGATTTCTCTTCAGAACTTTTCAACAGGGACGTGACGGACAAGGATTTCTTGGAGATTTATTTAGGAACTGGAAAGCGTCAGGCGCTCCGCATGATTGAATATAAGAAACGGGAGAAATTCGCCGGGACGGATGATTTAACGCAGATACCGGAGGAACTGTCTAAGGAATACGGCTATCTGGACGCAGTCCCCGTGACTGTAGACTTAAAGCAGACGAACGCCGTAGGCTTTGTGGGAATGCGGATGTTCCTGTATGGAATGCTGAAAAACATCACGATAGATTTGAGTACCCGCCAGTATTTCCAGGATGTGAGGCTGTTTTATATACTGGATTCGGATCATCAAAAAGAGTTTGAATGGCTCCGTTTTCTTCCGCACGTTCAGAATGAAGCTTTGGTTCAGAGGAATATTGCGTGTGACAGCGACAGCAAAAATATTCTGTTTGAATACATATACAAGGAACTGAATCGAAGGAGCACGAAAGACGAGGACTTCCAGGCCAATATGGTCATCTTCGTGTACAATGATCAGGGGCTGAAGAGGCATCCTATCTCCAGATTCATCGACCGGGCGGCAGAGCTTGGCGTGGTTTTTCTGTTCTTTGAGGAATATGCGGATTTCCTGCCCAATAACTGTGATACGGTGGTTGAGCTAAAGGACGGTCAATGCGGGATTGTAACGCAGTCAAGGGATGCATTGAAGGAATGCGAATTCCATTATCATGAAATCGAGGACAAGACAGCCTGGCGCCTTGCCCAGAAACTCGCTCCAGTTTATTGCGACGAAGTAAGTTTGGAAGGGACGCTTACGAAGAACATTACGCTGTTCGAGCTTCTAAACATCCTGAGTACGGAGGATATTGACCTGGAGAAGAACTGGAGAACGTCCCAGGTCTATAACAGCATGGCAGCTCCTCTGGGTGTGCGCGCCAAGAATCAGATTGTCAGCCTGGATCTGAACGAGAAGCATCACGGGCCTCACGGTCTCGTGGCAGGTACGACAGGTTCCGGTAAGTCGGAGATCTTGCAAAGTTATATCCTTTCCATGGCGGTTCTGTTCCACCCCTATGAAGTGGGATTCGTGATCATTGACTTCAAGGGCGGCGGCATGGTAAACCAGTTTACGGATCTTCCCCATCTGGTGGGAGCCATCACGAATATTGACGGTAAGGAGATCGACCGTTCCTTGCTTTCCATCAAAGCCGAGCTGAGAAAGCGCCAGGAGTTATTTGCGCAGTACGGAGTCAACCATATTGATCAATACATCCGGCTTTATAAGAACGGCGAAGCGAAGATCCCGCTTCCGCATCTGATCCTGATCGTGGATGAATTTGCGGAATTGAAGATGGACCAGCCGGAATTTATGAAGGAATTGATCAGCGCTGCCCGTATCGGGCGAAGCCTGGGCATCCATCTGATCCTTGCGACCCAGAAGCCCAGTGGTGTTGTGGACGCGCAGATCTGGTCCAACTCCAAATTCAGGCTGTGTCTGATGGTTCAGAATAAAGAAGACAGTAATGAAGTGCTCAAGACGCCCTTGGCGGCGGAGATCGTGGAACCGGGCCGGGCCTATCTGCAGGTGGGAAACAATGAAATCTTTGAGCTGTTCCAGTCTGCCTACAGCGGTGCGCCGGTATCGGCGGACGACGGTTCCTCTGGGCAACCTTTCCGGATCAGCCGGTTGGATCTGTCCGGCAAACGGACGATGATCTACGAGAAAAAGATCGAGAAGAAGGAGGAACGCCAGGATACGCAGCTCGAGGCCATCGTGAAGTATGTGTCCGCTTTCTGCCAGGAGAACGGGATCCAGAAACTGCCTGGAATCTGCCTGCCGCCTCTTAAGGAGGTATACTCTTATGACAATGCCGGGACGGTGCGCGCAGACGGCGGCATCTGTATCCCTATAGGTATCCTGGACGATCCGGATCATCAGAGGCAGGAACAGCTTACACTTAATATAAGCGAGAATAATACCTTTATTCTGGGCTCTTCCCAGTTCGGCAAGACCTGTATGCTCCAGACGATGATCCGTGGGCTCGCAGAGGCCTATACGCCAAAGGAAGTCAATCTCTATATCATCGACTTTGCGTCTATGGCGCTGAAGGTATTTGACGGTCTGAAGCATGTGGGAGGCGTCATTATCCCGGGAGAGGATGAAAAACTGAAACTGTTCTTCCGAATGATCGGCAAGGAGATGAAGCAGAGAAAGGAGAAATTCTCCCAGATGGGCATCACGTCCTATCAGTCCTATCGGGAGGCTGGGTTCGATGATCTGGCGCAAATTGTGATTCTGCTTGACAATATGACGGCGTTCCGGGAGCTGTGCGGGGAATACGACGACGACCTTCTGAATCTGGTACGGGAAGGAAGCGCCATCGGTATCAGCGTCAATGTGACGAGCCAGCAGATCTCCGGAATCGGATATAAATACCTGGCGGCTTTCAGTAATAAGTACGGCCTTACCTGTAATGACAAGGCTGAATATTCCAGCCTCTTTGACCGGTGCCGGATGGAGCCGAAGGCCCTGCCGGGACGCGCTCTCGCATCGGTGGACAAGGTGCTGTATGAATTCCAGACCTACTTGGGCTTTGCAGGAGAAAAGGAAATCCAGAGAGTGGAGGCGATCCAGGCCTTTATCCGGGAAAGGAACACAGCCTGTGCGGGAAGCGGTGCGAAGCGGATACCGGAGGTTCCTGCAGTGCTGAAGCATGAGTATCTTGAGGAGGCCTTTGGAGCGGCCGCAAAGAACAGCTGGTACATGGGTATTGATTTCGACACGGTGGAGCCGGTCTTCCTGGACGGCCTTCGGGACGGTTATCTGGCCATTTGCGGAAAAAGGAACTCAGGGCGCAGCAATTACATCCGTTATTTGTTCCATTGTATAGAGGGGCGCATTTTCGACGAACCAGTGGAGGCTTATGTGATCGACGGCTTTGAGCAGAAGCTGGGGGCGGTGCAAGACTATGGATTCGTAGAGCAGTATACGACGGATGCAAGCGAGTTTGAGATGATTGTGGATCGGACTGAGAGCGTCTGTGAGGATCGTGCGGAACGCTGCCAGACGGAAGGCGCAGGATTCCTGGCGGAGGAGCCGCTGCTTCTCGTGGTTGTCAATCACCCGGCAGTCTATGATGCTTCTAAGACGACAAAGGAAGTCTGCACGCAGTGGAAGAATATCATGAAGAACTATAAGAACATGAAAGTTGTGTTCATCCTGTCCGGGATTGAGAATGCTGCCGTTGGATATGGGGCCAATGATCTGATGAAGCAGATTAAGGAAGGGAAGAATATTCTGTTCCTGGACGATCTGGCAGGTATCAAGCTTACGGACGTTTCGGCTGGGATTCAGAGACAGTTCAGAAAACCGGTGGAAGCGGGAGACGGATATTATATCACTGCGGGCGGCGTGAGAAAAATCAGAACCCCGCTATATATGGAGGAAGTGTGAATAAACCCGTTCTTGAAAAGCGGCTTTTTATCCACATATGAGCGTACAGAATGCGCCTGATGCGCATTCTGGCGTTCAAGGTATTACGATGCCTGCAAAAGGACGCCGCAGTCATGGAGGAATAGGTATGGCTTTACAGCATGTAAATACGGATGCTATGAGCGCTGCGCGGGAGGCATACGACACTGCGCTTAGCGCATACAGGAGTCGGAAGGATGATTTCAAACGGATCATTGAAGACCTTTTGGATCACTGGGAAGGCGACGGGCAGAAAGCTTTTGAGAAGGACTATAAGCTTCTCGATCGCCAGCTGGAGGATCTACAGGATGTACTGATGGACCTTCGTAAAGGGCTGATCGACGCCCAGGAGTCGTTCATCAAGACGGATGCGGAGGTATCCAAAAGTATTGGATCGGCGCGATAATCATACGGTTTCATAAAAAGGCATCCGGCCGGATGCCAAATCAAGGCAGGGAGGGATGTGGGATGCCGGAGCTGGTTTTGAAATATAGTGAGCTTGGCAGTATGGCAAAATATGCCAGAAAGACCGCTTCAGAGTGCGATTCCTATGTGGATGAACTGAATCGGAAACTGACGAACAAATGGGGCAGCGTGCCGCCGACGCCCATGAGTGATGGGAATGGGCGGATCGACTCGGCGGCTTATTATGTGTCGCAAAAGATCAGAAAACTGAATGCAAAGGGTTCCTCATTCCGTGACTTTGCCACGAAGGTGGATACATTCCAAGACAACGCAAAAAGTGCGGACGAGAAGGTGGCAAAGACGGTAAACGGGTCGAGGGAAAGCTTTCTGAAGGCGCATGAGAACTTAAGGCCGCATGGGCTCATGGCAGTCATCATGAATATACCGGGATTGGGCTGGCTGGCGGACGGTATCGGCAAGATCCAAGAAGCGTGGAGAGACCTGAAAGGGAATATACGCTACTGGTATGAGTGCTGCGGCGGTAAAAAGATACTGGATACGGCGCTGGCAGTCACAGGGCTGGTACTGGCGACGGTGGGAGCCATTGTGGCGGTGATCACCATAGGGCCCTTTACTTCCGTATTCGCCGCAGTGGTTGCCATTGCGGGCGTTGTGGCGGCGGTGATCGGGGTGGTGAATGCGGGATTCAATCTATACAACCAAATACGTTCCAATCAGGAAGAGGATCCTGCCTGGGCGCAGTATTATGGCGGTATAGATAGCTTCTCGGATACCTTGAGGCAGACCACGTTCAAAACCGGATTCGGAAACCGGTTTTCCTCCGTGTTTGCCGATGCCTGGGACATTACGGACATGGTTTGTTCCGTAATCAGCATTGGGGATTCAATACATGGTATGTACAAAAGATCAGGGTTAAATAAGCTCTTCAGCGTGAAGAATACGATCATCGTTGACGGAAAGCCTAAAAACGTTTATAAATTTGATTTTGCAAAATTTAAGAGCGTGGTCTCATCGCAAGACGGCTGGGCGAATATCAAGAAGACCCTGAAAGTGAATTGGAAGGGGACCCTTTTTGGGGATAAAGGCGGTTTCGCGAACTGGAAAAAGAGATTCCAGCGCGCCTATACCTCCCAAGGATCGAGCACAGGATGGAACAGGGCGAAAAAGGTACTGGGTGCATTTAAATCGGATTTCGGGAAGTTTGATAAAATATTGAAGGGGGTAAATACCCTAATCCAGGGAACTGGTGGCAAAATTGACTGGTATTCTATGATAAAAGGCGGCTATTCAATCGGAGGATACGGCGGAGCCATCGATACGGGAACTGGTATTCATGATACGGTATCGGGTATAGTGAGCAAGCTCAAAGCCCGTCTGAAGAACAGGAAGAGCGAGGCATAAGTTTCCTGACAGAAGGGCGGCATGACGGCTCGCAGGATGGGTGAGGAGGGAAGTTGCAGTATAAGGTTGATCTGAATGAGAGAAAAAATTTAATCCAAAGGAGGATTGAAAAGGGGGGCAGGGCTCTGCGCGTCCAGCTTGTAGCTTACCGTATGCTTCGGGCCGTCATGGCGCTCGGATTTGTGGTTCTCTTGGCAGCAGCTCTGGGGAACCTGATCCGATGTTTCCTGGACGGCATAAGAGGGGTGGAGCTGTTTGTCATGGGAGCGTTCGTGGTATGTACGCCCATTCCGGCGCTGATCTTCTCACTGCTTCCGCTGACAGTCAAAAGACAGGCGTATAGAAAATATTTAAGGCCGTGGGCATCCTATGAGCAGGAAGGGCTGACTCTTTATACCAAGACCTTTGAGCAGGGCTATATCGATCTGTTCAGCGGGCAGGGGTATCTGACGAACCGGATGCGGTATGCGGACATTGTGCGTATGGAATATGATGAAGGACAGGAGATCCTGAGGGTATATGGCCCTTTTGAGGTAAAGGAATGGAGCAGCATCAACAGGGAACGGTGCTATGATACGGTTCCGCCTGATCCGTCATATGACGTCTGGATCGACCTGATTGCATATTATGAAGATTTTCCGAAGCTTATGAAGGAACTGGAGGAGCGAAGCGGTAAGAAAATCATAAGAAAGGCAGGCCCTTGCAGCTTAGCTGGGACGAAGGAGGATGGATCGTGGCGAGTTTGAGCGAGTTAAAAAGCCGGTTAAGATCGCTTGAAAAAAGTCTGAAAGACTGGGAAAACCGGAAAAAGAAGGCGACGGAGAACCGGGATAAGGCACGAAAGAGGCAGAATAAAGTGAAGGATCTGAAAAAGGATCTGGAAAAGGATTTTGACGGCAATGCCAGAAGCGTCAATAAGAATGCCGATCACATGGTGGACGGGGCCTATAAAGGGATCCAGGGGAATCAAACGGCCAGAAACCTGGACGGGACGGTGTCTGCAAATCAGGAAAGGGAGCCGGAGGGCGACGGCGACCTGAGCCGGTCCATCAGCGAGCTTTCTACGGAGATCTCTCGGTTGCAGGCCTATTATGATGAACGTGAGCGGGAAATCGCTCAATGCAAGAGGGAGATCAGCCGGATTAAATCGGAGATCTCCAGCTTGAAACGCGAGATCCTTAAGAAGCAGTTGGAAGAGAAGCTGAATTTATAGTAAGTGAAGGAGATTTGTGCCTGCAGGCCAGTCTTCCTGCAAAGCGGCTTTTGCAGGCATATCAGAAAGAGTGCAGGTCACGGAAAGGCAGGTTTATTTTTATGGATCAGGAAAATTATCAGGAGTATTTTACGAGGGGAGAGACGCTGCTTGCGGCAGGGAAGATGGAAAAGGCCCTGGAGTATTTTCAGAAGGCAGAGAAGGAGGATCCTCACCATGTGGAACTATATATTAACATGGGGATCATCTATGCCAATCAGGATCAGCTGGACGCAGCGGAGAAGATTTTAAAGAAGGCTCTGCTGGTGGACAAAAAATGCGGGGAAGCGTATTTTCATCTGGGCTGTGTGGCGGGGCTGAAAGGCGACCTGACACAGGCATGCCGATATCTGGATACGGCGCAGGCGGATGGATATGAGAATTCACAGCTCTTTTTTACGCAGGGAATGATGTATGAGGAGCAGGGAAATACCAATATGGCGCTCAGGAGTTATAACAAGGCGCTGGGGATGGATCCGGCAAGGGCGGATGTACATCTTCAGAAGGGGAACCTTCTGATCCGGGATGGACGCAGGGACGAGGCGGTGGAAGCGTTTGGCGTTATGGTGAAGGATTGCCCAGACTATTTTGAGGGATATCATTTTCAGTGCCGCCTGCTCAGTGAATTGGGGCGCTATGGGGAAGCGGAGGCGGTTTTGAAAAAAGGGATGGAACTGTTTCCCGAGGAGACGGGATTCCAGGTGGATCGGGCGCGTATCCTGATCCAGGAGGAGAAGCTTGAGGAAGCCGCGGCCCTTCTGAAGGAATTGGAAGAAAAAAATACCGGAGAGGAATGGAAGCGGGAGATCCTTTTAGAAGAAGTTCGGATTGCCGGAATCCAGGATAATTACGAGAAAGCTTCAGGCCTTCTGGAACAGGCCTATAGAGAATGCCGGGTGGACGGCTGCCCGGATGAGGAAGTCTGTTATCTGCTCATGAGCGTATATATGACGGGAAGGCAGTATGAGAAAGCTGTTCCGATTGCAAAGGAATTGATGGGGCTGGCCGAAAGCAGCACCTATGTCAATATTGCGCAGTTCTATTATGGGGAGGCGCTGAAGAACCTGGGCCGTGCGGATGAGGCAAAAGAGGCCTTTGATGCGACGGTGAAGAGATGCCGTGCGGCCGTTCTGGAGGATCCTTCGGCCATGGAAGCCAATATGATCCGGGCTCTGGCGTACAACCGTCTGGGTGAGAATGAGAAGGCTTTGGATTTGATCGACTACGTGCTGGAGTTCGCGCCGGATGCGCCGGAGCTCCACAGTGTGAAAGCCGTCGTATTAAAGGATATGGGGCGCATGGAGGAATTTGAGGAAGAGAAAAAGAAGATCGGCGAATTCGGCGGATACATGAACGATATCATGGCCGTATTATAAGGAGTCCCCCTGATTTAGGGCCGTTTACGGCGGCAGAATGCGAGGAAAAATGGCAAATAAACTGACCATTAATCTGGAGGCTATGGAGGCGGCGGAGACGAAGCTTCGGTCAGCAGTGGATGATCTGACCGATATCCAGAAAGCGTTGCAGAGCGCGATGGAAGAAATGCTCAAAGAAACCGGTTGGAGCGGAGATGGAAGCAGCAGCTTTAACAGACAGTATGAAACGAGCTGGGTGGAAGGCATCGAGGATCGAAAAGCGGTTATGCTCCGCATGTGCGATCATCTGAGCGATGCCAGAGCGAGCTACAGGCCCATAGTCGAAGAGGCGGAGAGACTGAAGCTGACAATGTAGATTATATTTGATTCAAACGGGATCTCCCCAAACGGGACGTTCCGTTGAATAATACATTTTTAAGGAGGAAAAAAGCATGGCAGGAAGAATAGCTATGACACCGGAAGAGTTGCGGGATGCTGCTGCTTTTCTGGACACCAGCCGCGAGGAGATCAACGAAAAGGTCAATAGTGTGCAGGCTAAGGTGGAAGAAGTGGCGGATAACTGGGAAGGTGCAGCACAGAGTACATTCATTGAAGGGTTTACCAGTGATATGCTGCCGCTTCTGAAAGACGATTTCCCCAGCATCCTGGAAGGAATCGCTGCTCAGCTGCGCGGAGCGGCAGACGCCCTTGAGAGTGCGGATGAAGAAATTGCAAACGCATTTAAAGGTTAATATGCGCCAAAGGCATACCGGCTCATGCTGGTATGCCTTTGAACGGTTAAGTAAGATGGCAAAATTGGAACATTATTTTGGCTTATCGATCTGAGTGCGTGCCGAGCACGTGGATGGGGATAAGATTGAAACAACGTTTCAATCTTCTGATTTGGATGCGTGCTAAGCACGCAGATGGGAATAAAATTGAAACAACGTTTCAATCTTCTGATTTGGATGCGTGCCAAGCACGCGGATGGGAATAAAATTGAAACAACGTTTCAATCTTCTGATTTAGATGCGTGCCGAGCACGCAGACGGGAATAAAATTGAAACAACGTTTCAATCTTCTGATTTGGATGCGTGCCAAGCACGCAGATGGGAATAAAATTGAAAATTGAATTCAAAAGCAAAGTATTTACAGGGAACGAACGAACGGGCCGACTTGGTCGGGCCCTTTTCCTTCTGGCGGGGGGAATGATTCTATGTATCGTGATTATAAAGATCATAGTAAATGATCTGCGGATGGCGGATTTTGGCGGGATCTTGTTCTCTGTCTTTTTGATATGGAGAGGGAATATGGGCGGAAAAGCGACGCCACAGTACACTTATGCGGACGGAGAGATTGAATTTGGAGAAGACCGGCTGACGATCCGTTACCGGAGAAGAAATGCGAAAGGGACGGGAGCCGAAAAGGCGACTGTACTTATATACAGACAGATGGAAAGCATTGAATACGGCGAGGCGCTTCGCTGTTATCGATTTGTGACGAATGGCGGACGTGAAAAAGACAGGGTACAGACCTTTATGTACGTTTTGGACGAGGAAGCGCAACCGGAGATCCGAAGAAACCTTGGTAGGTATACAGGGCTTTCCGTATGCGTGATGGAGGATAGTATCGATTCATGATGGAAAATGGGACACAGGGAATCGGATTTTCAAGATTCCTTGAAAATTATGAGATTCATGAGGATGAAATAGATATTTTGCTGCCCGATCTGGGAAAAGCGGAAGGAGAGCACGATCCGGAAGATTTTAAAATATCCCTCGGTGGGGAAACCCTGGAGGTTACGGATGTATCCACTGTGGAGGCGGAGAAGCTTCCCGTAACCGTTTACTGTCTGGTGGATGTATCTGGATCCATGAAGGAAGAACAGATGGAACAGGTGAAAGAAATGCTTCTGGCCATCCGCTCTTCCATGACGGGAAACGATAACATGGTGATCTGCACCATGGGAAACGAAACCCAAAGCAGCGGTTTCCTGCAGGCGGGAGAGGAGTTGGATAACGCTATCAACGCTCTGGAATCCGGCAAGGAGGATACCAATCTGTATCAGGGGATTGCAGACAGCATCCGCATCCTTCAGACAGACAGGAAAGTACATACGAAAAGATGTCTGCTGATCTTGTCAGACGGGGACGATGAACAGGTAAGCGGGATCACGGAACAGGAAGCAAAGCAGGCAGTCATGGATGCCAAGATCCCTGTATACACGATGGCTACGCTGCGCAGGACGCAGAGTGAAGAACAGCTGGAGTACGCAAAACTTCTGGGCAGTTTTTCCCGCCTTTCCGTGGGAGGGCAGTATTATGCGCCGATGCTGGAGGAACGGACCGCAGGGGAGGCAGGGGATTCCATGATGCGTTCTCTCAAGGGCGGGACAGTGGTCTCGGCAAGGATAGGAGAGATGCCCTCCGGAAAGGATCTCCTGCTTCTTAGGGTGGCCTATGAGGCCGATGAGGATACGGTGCTGGAAGATACGATGGAGTTATATGCCGAGGATCTTCCTGTCCGGGAGACGGAAGAGGAGACGGAGGAAGCGGCAGACGAAACGCTGGGTTCGGAAACCGTAGTTTCGGAAGAGATACCTTCAGGGGCCTTCGTTTCAGAGCCTGCACAAGGCGGTGTAGTGCATTTTCTTCCGGCTGTAGGAGCAGTGCTCTTTCTGATATGCGCCGTCTTTTTGGCGTTTCGGTTGAAACGAAGAAATAGGAAAGGGTACTGGAATGCAGCTTCCTCCCAGTCCGTGGCGACGGATGAGAAAACCGGAGTCATGTCCCCCAGTAGGCGTGCCGGGGAAGACGATGAGGAAGCGACGGTAATAAAAGATGACGACGAGGCGACGGTGCTGGAAGGCGGAATGCGGATGGAGCTGAGGGCAGTGGACGACTCCGATGCCGTATATCCATTGCTGCTGGAAGAGGGCCGTGAGATAACGCTTGGCAGGAATCAAAACGCGGATGTTGTTCTGGATAAAAATGATCGGACCATATCCGGCACACACTGCAAAATCAGCAGCGTGCGAGGGAAGATTATGCTGGAGGATCTGCAGTCCACGAACGGGACGCTTTTAAACGGGACGTCGATCCGGGACCGGGGTGCGATGGAATTGCGGGAAGGCGATGTCTTAAAGATCGGACATACTAGATACAGGTTGCATTCTGTAGAAGGAAAGAGATAGAGAGATGGGAGGGGATAGTTATGCCTGAAATGAAGGAAATATGGCCCGGGTGGGAAACGGTCCGGGTGGTGGGAAAAGGCGGATTCGGCAAGGTATACGAAGTACGCAAGATAGATGAGAATGTGGCGGGGGATTATCGCTCTGCACTAAAGGTAATCTCCATTCCACCCTCGGAAGATGATTATCTGTCTTACAAGGACGACGGATATGATGATGAAAGCATTACCTCCATTTTCCGAAATCAGATGAGCGACATTGAGAAAGAATTTGCCCTGATGGCGCAGTTCAAAGGGACTTCCCATATTGTTAGCTATGAGGAGCATAGGATCGTCCCCAATGAAAGGACACACGGATGGGATATTCTGATCCGCATGGAACTTCTGACGTCTCTGCCGAACCATTATAACCAGAAGAATGGGCTGGAAGAGGCGGAAGTGATAAAGCTGGGCATCGATATCTGTAAGGCTCTGGAGCTGTGCGGAAGGAAAGGTATCGTACATAGGGATATCAAGCCTCAGAACATTTTTGTCAATGAATTTGGCGATTATAAGCTGGGCGACTTTGGCATCGCCCGGTCCATGGAACATACAACTGGCGCAACAAAGACCGGGACCTACGCTTATATGGCTCCGGAGATCTATCAGGGAAAGCCTTACAATGCTTCTGTGGATATGTACTCTTTGGGGCTTGTGTTGTACTGGCTTCTGAACGAACGTCGTCTTCCTTTCCTGCCGCTGCCTCCCGCAGTGCCTACCAACAGCCAGAACGATGAGGCGCTGCGGCGAAGGTTAAGCGGAGAGGAGATACCGGTTCCTAAGTACGGTTCCTCGGATCTGCATGCCGTGATTCTACAGGCCTGTGCCTTTGATCCGAGGAAGCGGTTCCGGAACATCAAAGATATGGAAAAGGCGTTGGAAAGCTTATTTACGGATCCGAATGAAGCAGAGGATTTTTTCTGGGAGGAGGACGAACCAGAGGGAGGGGTACTGATCAGCGGTTCGGCGGAAAGCGCTGCTGGGTGGAATCCGATAACGGCGGATCATACTGCCGGGCAGAAGATGGGGGACGCGGTTTTTGGTGATGATTCGCTAGGAGCAGACGATGAGAGGCGGGAAACGGTATTCGTAGGCTCCGGCTATGAGCCGATGCCCGAAGCGGGCGGCTTGGATCAGGAAACCGTGTTCGCAGGAGATGAACCTGGCCAGGAGACGGTGTTTGCGGGTGCAAACGATGTGATGGGGGCAGACACATCTGGCCAGGAAACGGTATTCGCAGGCTCCGGCTATGAGCCGATGTCCGAAGCGGGCGGCTTGGATCAGGAAACCGTGTTCGCAGGAGATGAGCCCGGCCAGGAGACGGTATTTGCGGGTGCGGACGATGTGATGGGGGCAGACACATCTGGCCAGGAAACGGTATTTGCAGACGCCTGTGCTGATTTGGATGGATCTGGGCAGGAAACAATATGCCTAAAAGCCGTCCAAAAGGCAGCGCCTGCGAAGGGAGCGGACAGAAGAGGAAAGCCGTCCGGAAAGGAAAACGGAGAACGGAAAGCTTCGCCAGAGGATATCGTTGGTCAAAAGAAGGAAAAAACGGATCAGGCAGTGAAAACGCAACCGCTGGATAACAGCGGGAAGAAGGGGCCGGGTGTTGGCGTACTCGGAAAGTATGCGGCGGCTATGTATATCGGCCTGGTGCTCTTGTCCATGTGGTATACGGTACATCGTACATTTGGATATTATCTGAGCCAGAGCGGCCGATCCCCGTCTGCCCTGATCTTTCTCAGGCTATACAGCCTGTTGGCTGTGGGACTCGGGGCCGGATGTGCGGCCGGTTTTGGGATAAATGCGCACAAAGGCGGCAGGAAAGGACTGCATGATGCGATACATACAGCGCTTTTCTTTTCTCTCATCATGGGAGTGGCATTGGCAGGTGTTGGATGTATCGGCGCTTTCCAGTGCGGCCTGATCTTCGTAAGTCTGATCCCGCTGTCTGCATGTGCCTGCCTTTTCACCTTTCTGTGGATGAAAGGCAGATTCCAGATCCCGCTTCTGGTTCTTTTGGCGGTTCATGGGGGGAATTATTTTCTGTGCAGCAGAGTACTTATCATTCAGAGACTGTATTCGGCGGAAGCTGTAGGGCTCTGGAGCGGTATCTCTTCTATCTGTCTGGAAAGTCTCGGCGCGGCGGTTCTTGCGATTCTGTGGAACCGTACGTGCGGGCAGGACGGGCTTAGATGGAAGGATTTGCGGATCTACAAAACGGAGGCCGCTTTCCTCAAAGAGGCGCTGTCCCTTGGAGTCCTGGGTATGGCGGCCATTCTCTTCGGGGCGGGAATCTTTTTAATGGATGCATTGAGATATTATCACGCGTTTTCCAGCGCTTTGAACCTGTTTGGATTTTCTTTAAACACGCCGTTGGCGTGCTTCGGAATCCTGAGCCTATTTGTATCGACAATCGTTTTGGAAGAACAACACGGAAACATGCAAAGAAAGGTTTTGATCAATAGCCTTCTGGGAATCGGATTTATCATTGCCCTTTGGCTGTTCGGAGTTGCGTTCTATAGCATAAATGAGTTAAACGGCTATGCGATCGGAAGAGACAGCGGCCTGTATGTAACGGCGATATCCGTCGGCTATCTGTTCATGGCGGTATCTTATGCGGCGGCAACAGGTCTCTGGCAGCAGGGCAAGGCGGGAATTGTACTTTTGCTCGTCTGTGTGGGCATGGCAGTCGGCGGCCTGCTGTTTGGCGGAGACGGAATGCCGGAGGAGCAATACATCATAAAATATATCACGGGATGGATGCTTTCCATGATCCTTCTTGTGACCGGCCTTTTCCTGATAAAGGGAAAGGGGAAACGAAAAAATAGAGCGAGCATATGAATGTGCACAAAAACATATGTGCTTGGCAACTGATATGGGAAAAGGGAGAATGATTCCAATACACAGCTTAACCTGCAAAGAGCCATAGAAGGGTATGACAGCAATCGCTTTTATTATTATAGAAATTACGCCTTCATATGGGCAAAGCAGGGTAAAACGGCACAGGATGGGAGCTGTTACAGGTCCAGCCGACGAACGGAAAATGGAATAGCGGGTGAGGGAAAAATATTGAGTTTGAGGATAGAGGGCCTGGCGGCGACCCATGCGGGCAGGGTGCGCAGGAACAATGAGGATAACTATTACTTGTTCGGAGTCTGGCGGAAAGACGTGCAGACTGGGGAACAGTGTGTGGAAAAAACGGTTATGGCCGACCGGATGCTGGCGGCAGTCTATGATGGGATGGGCGGAGAAGAGGCGGGGGAAACCGCTTCTCTGCTGGCAGCAGAGACATTCAGGCCCTGCTTCCGTCAGCAGATGGAACAGGAAGCGGTCCGCCAGGTGCAGGAAGCGAATGTAAAGATCTGCACGGAGGCGGAGCATCTTGGCATTGAACGGATGGGAACCACGGTGGCCGCCCTTTATCTGGATCAGAATACGGCCATGAGCTGCAATGTGGGAGACAGCAGGTGTTATTTTCTACGAAACGGGAAGATGGAGCAGATTTCGGTGGATCACAGCGAGGCCCAAAGGATGATGGACATGGGGCTTCTTGACCCTAAGGCGGCCCGAAAAAGTAGAGGATGGCATATGTTAACGCAGCACCTGGGAATCAGTCCGGAGGAGCTTTTGATCGAGCCGCATCTTAGCAGGCCCATACCTATGAAACCGAATGACGTATTCTTACTGTGTAGCGATGGCCTGACGGATCCGGTGATGGATGATGAGATTGAAGAAGCGCTGAAAGGAACGGGAGGGTTGAAGGAAAAGGCGGATCGATTGATCCGCCTGGCCCTTGACAGGGGTGGACGGGACAACATTACCCTGATTCTGCTGCAGGTACAGACATATCAATGAAGCGATGGATGGTTGTCTGCACGGCATTTATGATGTTGATGGCGGGAACCTGCGGAAAGAACGTCGAAGAAGACATCGAGACCCATTTCATTCAATTCAAAACGTAGCGGCGCCGTCCACAGGAAAACAAAGAAGAACGGTGACCCCCGGTTCATCGGTATCCAGAATCCGGATGGATGCGTTTCCATCATAATAGAGGGAAAGACGCTGGGCTACGTTGGCGAGAGCGACGTATTTCTTCCCGGAGGGGCTATGGGGGGATGCGAGCAGGTCCTTTAGTTCTTCGAGCTGCGCAGGAGGGATACCGTGTCCGTTATCAGAAATGAAAAGGCGTAGGCAGTCCTTTTGCCGGTGAGCTTTGATTTGGATCTTTCCAGGGTAGGAAAGGTCAAAAAAGCCGTGTTCGATACAGTTTTCCACCAGCGGCTGAAGAAGCAGACGGAGAATGGGAACATCGTCAAGCCCGTCCTCAATTTGCCAGGAAACGCTGAAGGAATCAGGAAAACGTTTTTGCTGGATGAAGATATAGCTTTTCAGCGTTTCGATTTCCTCCGAAAGGGAAGCGAAAGGGTTTCCTGTGATAATATTGTATTTATAAAGTCTGGAGAGAGCCATGGTAATTTCTACGATCTGGCTGTCTCCCAATTCATATGCGCTCCATTTGATGATTTCCAGCGTATTATAGAGGAAATGGGGGTTGATCTGACAGACCAGGGCATTGAAACGTGCCTCCTTTTCCGCGTATTCCAGTTCTCTCTGCCGCAGCTGATTCTGCCAGTTTTCGTCGGAAAGTCTTTGATTTTTTTCCAGAAGATATTGAAAATAATCCACCAGGGCTGTAAATTCATTTTGATTTGCGCAATCCTGCCGGGAAAACGTCCTGTCACGATAGAGCTGCGCCACTCGCAGGTAAGTTTCCTCCAATGGCCGGCTGAAAGACAGATTCAGGCCGGCCAGGGTGACGAATGCGGAAAATAAGAGGGCTGTAAGCAGGAGGGCGAGGTAAAGGGGCAGGTAAGACGCGGCAAATTCCTTCGCTGCGCCCGCATCCCGATAACCGATGGAAAAGTGGGACACCGGTGTGAGGGTTACATGGTATAGAAGATCATCGCTGCCGCTTATGACGGGAACCTCCTGCAGGCGTCCGATCTTGGAGACGCTCCGTGAGAAGCGCTCCGGAAGGGGAAAGGATTCCCGGGAATCGGAGACGGCCAAAAGATTCGTATAAGCCAGGTAG
This sequence comes from uncultured Lachnospiraceae bacterium, assembly GCA_947650005.1. Classification (GTDB taxonomy): domain Bacteria; phylum Bacillota; class Clostridia; order Lachnospirales; family Lachnospiraceae; genus Eisenbergiella. Next base: position 6,291 of record CANSTU010000012.1, on the reverse strand, counting down.
AGTGGCGCGGGAGCATCACAGACAGTTCGGTCAGCGGTAACGGAAAAGACAAGGTATCCTAACGTCCTGTCGGAACCGGAATCCGTGACAGGCCTGCCGAATAGGACAGCAAAGCCGCCGTCCTGGGCACGGATGCCAAGAGGGATGATTTGAGCCCGGGAATCGGACAGACGCTGCAGAAATGTATTGGGAGCGGAGGAAAAGGAAGGGGCATCAAAATGTATACCGGTATAAAGGGGTTCCAAGGACGTGGAATAAAAACCGATATCTCCAAGGGAAGGGAACTCTAATCGCAGCTGCATGAAAGGCTGGATGGCCTCCAGATATTCCTGGTAGGTGAGCGGGATATCCGCTTTCCCGAACAGGGTACGGGTGGAAGGAGAGTCAGCGGTTTGCGTGATCCGGGAACTAATACGGCTGTAGGAGATACGGAAAGTGGATATTTCGTCCAGTAATGCTTCCTGGGAAAGCGTTTCTTCCCGGTTGTAGAGAAAGAAAAGGCAGGAAAAGGACAGCGCCAGCCAGAGGAGCATGGGACCAAGGCAGACGACCAGAATCGTTTTGGTATATTCCTGTTTGACTGTATGGCTGGAAATATCTTCTATAATGTCTGGGAGATCGACCGGTGTTTCGCAGGAAGAAGACTCCTTCGTCATCCGATGCAACCGCCTCAGGATGGGGCTGGGGAGTAGCTTTGCGCATAGAACGGCCGCCAGGATGGAAAACAGGGCAGGCAGGGCGAGCAGCAGGAATCTGTGGGGAAACAGCGGGTGGACAATGTTGTCAGTGAACTGTTCAGACACGTCCATGGGGACTGTCTGCTCTAGGAAAAGAAGGGGTTCGCTTCGCTCCAGCACAGAGGCCTGCTCGGGATGGAATACCCCTGCAATGAATTCGGGAAAATCGTTTTTCAGGACGACAAGAAGAGACGCATTATTTCGATTGGGGGAGGGAAAACGCTTTAGGTAGGTAAAACGGTGATCCAGAAGAGAAAGGATCAGGTCACTTTCCAGGCTGTAGGCGTTGGCCTCACCCAGATGGGAGGCATAATTGATGCTGTCGTAATGGATATCCCGGCCATAGGGATTGTACAGGATATTTTCCAGGTCAAGGGAACCAAAGGAAATCTGCAGGCGCTCTGAAAGGGAAAAAATAAAGGAGGTATTCCCGCCGATCAACACCAGTTTGTCCACTTCCGGAATATCCAGAATGAGCTGGCCGAAAGCTTTGCGGACGAATTCTTCGCTTGCGGAGGACTGATCATAGAAATAGGAATAGAAAATTTCGCTCTGCAGAATATCCGCGATGGCATGATCCAAAAGAAGCTGGAAGTCGGAAAGCCGCCTTTCCATTCCGGATCGGAGAATCTGTTCCTGTTGGCGGATTCTGGCCGCTTCGTGGCGCTCCATTCCCGCAGAGAGAGACAGGGAAAACAGGATCAGCCAGAGACATGTGGCCGCAAAAAGGAGAATGGAAAGCCGGTTTTTTATGGAAAGAGCAAAGAGCCTGGTTTTGGCAGGGCGGAAATGGTTCCGAATCATGAAAAAACGCCTCCTGTTCCGTGAAAAATCCGATATTCATGGGGAGAAACTTTATTTTGTTCCTTAAACAGGTCGATGAAGTATTTGCTGTTAGGGTATCCTACCTTTTGAGCGACCTCGTAGACCTTCAGATGCGTCTGTGTTAAAAGAATTCGTGCCTGCTCCATCCGAAAGTCACGCAGATATTTGCTAAAATTGGTTCCGGCATATTTTTTGAACAGGACGCTCAGATAACTGGGGGAAAGATGAACGGAGTTGGCGACGAGTTCCAGAGTGAGGGGCTCGCCGTAGTTTTGCCGGATATACTCCATGGCTTTCTCTACTGCGATACGGTTGGGCTCAAAGTCGTTGATGGCCCGGACCTGTAGGATCCGATGCACCGCTGTGCGCACAGCCTGATTGACGGCCAGGGCGCTGTGACCCGCTTTGACATCGGCTTCGGCCTGACGTATGGTATCCTTCAGTTGTGACGTCTGGTCTGGAAATCTGCCAATTTGAGACTGCAATTCCTGCAGGAAAGAACAAAGCGCCTGACAATAGGGAAGAAGGCCATATTCCAGGAAGGGAGAGAATACCTCTAACAAACCGTCCAGCAGGATATCCGTCGCGGAAACGGTCAAAGCCTGTTCTTCAAATAGGATCTGAACAAAGGACTGAGATTCGCGCTGAGGATAGGGAAGGGGACAGGAGAGCGTGTCCCTGGAATTTAGACGGCGCGGCCGAGGCAGATCCGGGGAAAGAGCAGGCGGCTTTCGCTCAGGGCAGTTTTTGGCCAGAGTACGGGCCACGTATTGGAGACATTCGGACAGATCGGCAGGATCCAGCGGCTTTGTGAGCAAACGGCAGACATGGTAACGGATAGCCTGCTGCGCATAGGCAAAGTCCTGGAACCCGGTGAGAAGTACAATCTGCACCGGATTTTCTTCTTCATACAGGCTGCGCGCCAGCGCGAGCCCGTCCATGACAGGCATGCGGATATCGGAGAGGAGCAGATCGGCTCCATACTTTCGTACAGCCTGTAGAGCGACCTGTCCGTTTGGCGCGGCACAGACCAGCTGAAACCCGTATTTTTCCCAGGGAAACAGGGAGAGTCCGTGACGTATGGGCTGTTCATCATCTGCAATTACTACTTTATAAAACGACATTTCCCTTTTCCTTTGATAATGCTGCGGTCGGAAAGGCACCGTGACTTTATTGAATCGACGCTGCGACGGATGTATAAAAATACTTGGAAAGCACTTCACCGATACAGTATGTATGTTTTTTGTACAAATCATTACTCTAATTCTGAAAAGATTATATCCCAGACCAAAAAGAAAAGGAATAAGAAATGCAGGATATCCAAAAAAAGTGAACTTTTTAAATGAAATATGTGCTTGTTGCATTGGGAAGCATCATGCATACTTTAGATGTCACCAAAAGATGGCTCGTGCGCGAAGACGGAATTCCAACCATCTTGAAAGAGAGGCCCGCAAAAGCGGGCAGAGAGGAGTAAGGTTGAAAGAAAGGCACTTTCAACCAAGTGATTTAAAAACCTGCTAAAGCGAGCAGAGAGGAATAAGGTTGAAAGAAAGGCGCTTTCAACCAAGTGATTTAAGAACCCGCTAAAGCGGGTAGAGGGGGAATAGGTTGAAAATTGACATTTTCAGTCTCAGACTTTGTGACACAGCGTGTCCCAAAGTTCCCGCTGATTAAAAGGCCGCTTAAGCGGCGGAATGAGAGGAAAAATGAAAGGAATGAGAAAAAGGGCGATGGCGCTATTGATATCTGCGGGCTTGCTTCTGGCTGCCGGGTGCGGAAAGGCAGACAAAGGAGGAGCAACAGAGAGCGGGGCAGGACCGGCTTCCCCGTCGGAGGAGACGGTGAAATTGGTTTTCTGGGAGTCGGATAACAACGAAACTGACGAGACCTTGGAAAAGCAGCAGGCCTTGTTCGATCAGATCAAAGCGGAGACAGGAATTGAAATCGAGTTTACACGACTACCGTTTGCCTCCTATGACGACAAGTGTAACACGGCGCTCTCCTCCAAAACGGGCCCGGACATCATAGCGGTCAACGGAACGACCCTGGGAACCTTTGCCCAGAAAGGTTATCTGGTGGAAATCGGGGAGTACCTTGACAATTCGACTAAATTGAGCAGGGACGATTTTGCGCCGGGCCTCTGGGGGAATGCCATGTTGGACGGTGTGGTGTACGGCTTGCCCCGGGATACGGGTACGAGGGCGCTTCTGTACAACAAAACCGAACTGGATCGGGCCGGCATGACTCTGGGCGATGAAGTAACCTGGGAAGAATTTAAGGAAGCGGCTGCGCTTCTGACGCAGGATACGGACGGGGATGGCGTTACCGATAAATTCGGCTTCGGATATGCAGGCGGTAATACCTGGGCCCTTCTCCATGAGGCGCTGGCGACCTTTGCCATTCAGACTGGAGAGGATATTTTTACCGCGGCCGGAAAACCAAACGTGAACTGTGAAGGAATGAAAAAAGCAGTGGAGCTGATGAAAGAGCTGGAGGAGATGGGAGCATGTCCCAAAGACAGCGTTACCACCACGGACGCCAATCTGGTGACGGAAATGTTCCTGGCAGGCACAGTGGGGATGATTCAGAGCAACCTGGGCGGATATCGGAATATTATGAATAAAAATCCGGAGTTCGAGGTGGGAATGGCCCTGTTAAAAGACAGTACCGTCGGTTCTTCCTTGGGCGGGTGGACCTTAGCCGTTTCGCAGAAGGCGGAAGATCCGGAAGCATGCTTTAAGGTACTGGAGTATCTGTGCCAGCCGGAAAATATCGTGCTCTTCACGTCTTCCATGCCTGCGGTTCTAAAGGCAAATGAAGATACGCTGGCGGATCCCGAAATTAAGCTGTTTGCGGATGTACTGCCTTATAGTAAAGTGCCGATTCCTACGTCACCTACAGTGCCGGAAGCGGCGAAGATCCTCCAGAATCATTTTCAGAATATTATCATGGGAACGGAAGAAGTGGATGCCGGGATGGACGCCGCCCAGGAGGAAATTATGGTCCTAATGGGGCTGTCCTGACGGAACCTGCCGAGGGATCGCCCTATGGGCGGCGTTTTCCAGACAGATAGAAAAGGACGGCATGACCGTTTCAATGACAGATTGGGAGGTTTGAGCATCCGTTTTAGCGAGCGGATGGGAATATAATTTAAAATTATGTTTTCAACCTCCCTGATTTGAGTGCGTGCCCAAGCACGCGGATGGGAGCAAGGATGGAGAAAAAAAGAAAGGGGAAAAGTGAAGAACGAGTTGGATATATCCTGGTATTGCCAGCGATGACGCTTATCGTGCTTTTCTTTGCGGTTCCCTTTCTGGATAACCTGGCAGCAAGCTTCACAGGAGAACATACCGGGACGTTTGCAGGGTTGGAGAATTATGGGAAAGTGTTAAATGAACCAGCTTTTTTTACCGCAGTAAAGAATACGGCAGTCTGGACGGTGAGTGTTACGGCAGCACAGTTTTTGATTGGATTTGCGCTGGCCCTACTGTGCAGCCGAAAGATAGCGGGAATCTCCCTGCTTCGTCCCGTCTTTCTTTTTCCGTGGGCGATTCCCGGTGTGGTGGCGGCGTTGGCCTGGAAATGGATCTATAATACGGATTTTGGCATTTTGAACCTAATTTTGCACGATCTGGGTTTGATTAGGGAAAACATATCCTGGCTCACTGTGCCGGGCACGGCGATGCTGGCTGCAATTATCATGAGTGCCTGGAAGGGATCTCCCTTTTACTTCATGATGCTTTTTGCGGGTTTAACAGGGGTTCCTGCCGATTTATATGAGGCGGCTGCGATCGATGGGGCGAATGGCGTTCAGAGATTCTTTTTTATCACCCTCCCTCAGCTGGCGCCCGTTATCACTATGTCCCTCACGCTGGGGACGATCTGGACGCTTAATGCTTATGAGAATATTTTCGCACTGACGGGGGGAGGCCCTTCCCGGCAGACAGAGACACTGCCCTTGTATATTTACAGTACGGCATTCACCTATTTTAGAATGCATGATGCGGTAGTGCCATCCATTATTTTGTTTATGTGTGTGACAGGACTTGCGGGACTCTATCTGGTGGTGCAGAAAAAAGGAGGGCAGCAGGCATGAAAACCAAATGGAAAAAGAAGGCAGGAAACGGCGTATATGTTGGATTCGTGGCGTTCCTGGCGTTGATTTCCTTCTTTCCAGTGATCTGGATTCTAATCACTTCCTTTAAGGAGGCGCGGGAAATGTTCTCCACTCCGGTACGCATTTTCCCCAGCCGTATCACACTGCACAATTACCGGATGATATTTGAGGATCTTCGGTTCCTGCGATATTTTGGGAATACGCTGTTTGTGACGGTAGCAGCAACGGCGCTCAATATACTGATTTCCGCCTTCGCGGCCTTTGGATTCAGCCGCTATCCTGTGAAAGGAAAAAAAGGGATGCTTTTGGGGATCGTGGTAACGCAGTTATTCCCTGGCTCAGTAATCCTGATCCCGCTTTATAAGCTATGGGTCGCTTTGGGGCTCATCGATACCTGCTGGTCATTGATTTTAACCAATGCGATCAGCAGACTCCCCTTGTCTATCTGGATGCTCTATGGCTTTTTTGAAACGGTGCCCAGGGAGATCGACGAAGCGGCTAGGGTAGACGGTTGCTCCAGGCTGCGTTCCCTCTTTGCGATTCTGCTTCCTCTATCCGGTCCTGCGATCATGGCTGCCGTCATTTACACTTCATTAAATGTGTGGCAGGAAT
>CANSTU010000011.1 GCA_947650005.1 uncultured Lachnospiraceae bacterium | reverse complement strand
GTAGAGCACCTGACTTTTAATCAGGTTGTCGGGGGTTCGAATCCCCCGTGCTTCATTTTAAAATAGAATTTAAAATGTGTGGATTGGAAAGGGTTGTATCGAATCATATTGGTTCGGATACAGCTTTTTTTTATTTGGCTATTTTTCTTTTTCTCGATAAGTGTTAAAATAGAAAAGATGAAGCGTTGTCAGGAAGAGAAAAGGATTTTCTGGCAGCCAGAAAAACGGCAGGAATTTGGCACATGGATATTCAGATGACGGATAATGTACAAAATGAGGAAGAAAAAAAGAGGAAGGCAGAGTTCCCATATCGTAAGGTATTGGCTGCAGCGGGGATTGCAACGGGGACGATAGCCTTGATTTATCTCGCAGGCGCTTTTTTCTTTGCAGGCCATTATTACTGGAGAACGGAAATTGATGGGAAGGATTATAGTTTTTGTTCCAGAGAGCGGGTGAGGGAAGAGATTTTGAACCCATCCATTACATATGAACTTCAGATCAAGGGAAGAGAAGAGATGGAGGATGTGATCGTACCTTCAGAATTGGGGATGATTTATGTGTTTGACGATACCCTTGATCAGATCAATGCACAGATGTCCGGTATGAAATGGCCTATGATGCTGTTTACCGCGAGTGGGGGAGAGCTTCCCCGAACCGTGATATATGATGAAAAGATGTTGGAAGAAAGGCTGCGTTCTTCGCCCTTTTTTCAGGATCAGCATGTGCATTTGCCGGAAAATGCGCTGATCGGGCCTTATGTGAGTGGGGAAGGATATTCTATCGAGGAAGATTACCCTGGAACGGTTTTAGATTTTATACAGGTAAAAAAGGATGTGGAGAAAGCATTGGAAGAGCTCCAGGAGACGCTGGATCTGACGGAGGGAGCATATTATAGCAATGCGGATGTACGGAGCGACAATCGAGCTCTAAATGGGGCGTTGGAGACGGCAAACCGTTATGTGGGGGCTAAGATCACCTACCGTTGGAACGGGGAGACGGAAGTGGTGGACGGAGATGTGATCAGCCAGTGGATACAGATTGAAGGTACAAAGGTTACTTTGGATGAAGAGGCCGTCAGAGAATATGTGAAAAAAATGGCCAAGAAGCATGATACCTATGGCAGAGACCGCAGTTTTACGACTACCTCAGGGGAAACGATTTTGTTAAAGAGCGGCGGATATGGCTGGTGGACGGATCGGGCCGGAGAGACGGAGGCTTTGATCGCATCCATTAAAAAGGGGGAGGAGATCGAGAAAGAGCCTCTTTACTTTCTGAAGGGCTATGCGGAAGGAGGGCCTGGGGAGGATATTGGTTCTTCATATGTGGAGGCTGATATGGGAAACCAGCATCTATATCTGTATGTGGACGGAGAATTGATACTGGAAAGTGATTTCGTGTCCGGAAACATTGCCAGGGGACGGGGAACGCCCGCGGGGGTATTTGGCTTGACTTACAAGACAAGGGATACAACACTGCGAGGAACCGGTTATGCATCCCATGTGGATTACTGGATGCCTTTTAATGGAAACATCGGCATGCATGATGCCTCCTGGAGAAGGCAGTTTGGCGGAAATATCTATTTGACGAATGGGTCCCATGGCTGTATTAATCTTCCGGTCGGTATGGCCAAGGAAATTTATGGTTATATGGAAAAAGGATTTCCTGTGATCTGCTATTACTAGAGACGGATTAGTACGCAAAATAGGCGATATATCAGTGAACAGCGTGACTACAGCGTAAGTTGGGTATGGAACTGCAGAATAGAGGAAAAGCGAAGATGATATTTAGGGTAAGGAAAGAGATGGCTACACTGAGCGATAAATATAGGAAAAGGCAGGAACACAGAAGACAGATCCTTCTTAGGATCCATAGGTACGGAAAGGATATTCTGAAATCCTCCAATTTCCAACGGACCCGCATGGATATCCAGCATGGTACGGTATCCGTCCACAATCATTGTGTCAGTGTGGCGGAATGTAGCCTGGAAATCATGGAAAAGCTTGAAAAGCTGGGGATTAGGAGCAATGAACGTGCCCTGGTGCGCGGTGCGCTGCTGCATGACTATTTTCTATACGATTGGCACAAGCATACGCAATTCAAGGGAATCCGCAACCTGCACGGTTTCCGCCATCCCCAGATTGCGCTGGAAAATGCGAAACGGGAGTATCGGCTTTCACGGAGGGAACAGGATATTATTAAAAAACATATGTGGCCGCTTACGGCCGTACCACCTCAGTGCAGAGAAGCCTGGATCGTAACGGCTGCGGATAAATACTGTTCTCTACTGGAAACACTGCGTCTGAGAAATGAAAAGAGAGGAAGCGTTTTATTGAGGAGGGCAGCGAACAGGTGAGGAGTCTGTTGGAATGGTTGGAAGAGTATGCTTCTTCGGACTATTATCCATTTCATATGCCCGGACATAAACGAAATATGCCGCAGGAGATCGGGCCGCTAAAACAGGTTGCTTTCTCGGATATTACGGAGATTGAGGGGTTTGACAATCTGCACAGGTCAGAAGGGATTCTGAAAGAGGCAAAGGAAAGGGCGGCATCCGTATTCGGCGCAGAGGAGACTTTTTTCCTGGTAAACGGTTCCACAGCAGGTATTCTAACTGCGCTCTCTGCTGCGGCACGGCAGGGAAGCCGGGTTTTGGTAGCCAGAAACTGTCACCGCAGCGTATACCATACCATATATTTGCGCAGGTTGGAGCCGGTCTATCTCTATCCGGGCGTGGTTGGGGGATGGGGGATTGCGGATGCTGTTTTGCCGGAGCAGGTGGAAGAAGCGCTTATGCGTTACCCTGATACGGCAGCGGTGGTTATCACATCCCCCACCTATGATGGAGTCGTTTCAGACGTGGAGGCCATTGCGGCGGCGGCGCATCGGAGGGGGATTCCTCTGATCGTGGATGCGGCCCACGGCGCCCATCTGGGATTTGCCAGGGGATGGCCGGAGAGCCCGGTTCGCCAGGGCGCGGATTTGGTGATACAGAGCCTGCATAAGACCCTCCCTGCTTTGACACAGACCGCCCTTCTGCATGCGAATGGGGATAGGATAGACCGGGAGCGAATCAGAAGATTTGAGGAAATCTATCAAACTAGCAGCCCATCCTATCTGCTGATGGGAAGCATAGACGCCTGTGTGCGGTTGATGGAGGCAAAAGGAAGGCAGACCATGGAGGCCTTTTCTCTCCTACTGGACGAATTTCATGCCGGTTTGGCCGGGCTTGATCAGATCGTCCTTTCGGGAAGGGAAATCATGAGGCAGGGGCGTATGAAAGATTATGACGAGGGAAAACTTTTGATAGCAGCGCAGGGCACAGGGCTTTGGGGCGGTTTTCTATATAAAGAGATGTTGGCCCGCTACCATCTACAGATGGAGATGGCCGGAGACAGTTATGTGACAGCTATTTTGACGCCTTGGGATAAAGAAGAAGGGTTGATGCGTTTAAGCGACGCACTGTGGGATCTGGACAAGCGTATGAGTCAGGGAAGGGTTCCAAAAGGCGTTTGGATGGCTCCAGGATGCGGAGAAGATGGCAATCTGCCTTACCCTATCTTGCAGCCTTCCGTGCCCTTGTATGAGGCCCTGGAAGCTCCCAGGATGATGTGTCCGCTTTCGGAGGCAGCAGGGCGAAGCGCAAGCGATTATGTGAACCTGTATCCGCCGGGAATTCCTCTGGCAGTGCCCGGGGAATTCCTGACGCAGGAGTTGATAGCTCGGCTGGAGGAGTACGGAAGACAGGGACTGAACTTGCAGGGGGTGATAAAGGCGGAAGACGGAACGCCCCATCTCCCGGTGATTGCGTAGAAAGCTGGTGCAGGAAACAAGGGTTTCCGATAACTGATTCAAGTGTGTGCTCAGATGGGAGCTTAGACTGAAAAATGTCTTTGCAGCCATTTTTCAACCATGAATTTATGCCTGCTAAAGCAGGCATAAGAGATTCGTGGGAAGAATAAATTTTTCAAACGCAAATTTGTGCCTGCAGCCCAAATTCGCAGGTTACGGAAAGGTATGGTTATTAATATGAGAAAAACAAAGATTATCTGTACGATAGGCCCTGCATCGGAAAGCGAAGAAAAGCTGAGGGAGTTGATGCAGGCTGGGATGAATGTGGCCCGTTTTAATTTCTCCCATGGAACGCATGAGGAACAGGGGGAAAAATATGATCGGATGCGTCGGGTAAGTAAGGAATTGAACCTGCCTATTGCCGCTTTGTTGGATACGAAAGGGCCTGAGATTCGCTTGAAGGATTTTGAGGGCGGACGGGCAGAACTTACGGCCGGAGATAAGTTCACTTTGACCACCCGGGAGGTGATGGGGAGCAGCCAGCAGGCTTCTATTACGTATAAAAACCTGATCAATGATATCAGCGTAGGCACCACCATCCTGATCGACGACGGCCTGATCGAAATGAAGGTGGAGGAGATCAGGGATACGGATATCATATGCCATGTGGTCAACGGAGGTCCCGTTTCTAACCATAAAGGCGTGAACGTGCCGGGGGCAGAGCTGTCCATGCCCTATCTTAGCGAGGCGGACAGGAAGGATATTCTATTTGGAATCGACCAGGGATTCGACATCATTGCGGCTTCTTTTGTGAGGAGTAAGGAGGACGTGTTGGAAATCCGAAAAATCCTGGAAGCCCATAATTCCAGGATTATGATCGTTTCCAAGATCGAAAACATGCAAGGAATTAAAAATCTGGATGAGATTATAGAAGTATCCGACGGGATCATGGTGGCCAGGGGCGATATGGGCGTGGAGGTGCCTTTGGAAGAAGTACCCATCCTGCAGAAACAGATCATCAAGAAGGCGGTATCCAGGGGAAAACAGGTGATAACGGCTACGCAGATGCTGGAATCCATGATTCATAATCCCCGTCCTACTCGTGCGGAGACCACGGATATCGCTAATGCCATCTATGACGGGACTACGGCCATCATGCTTTCCGGGGAGAGCGCGCAAGGACAGTATCCAGTGGAAGCGGTGCAGACCATGGGACGGATCGCGGAGCGGACGGAAGCGGATATCGACTTTGCGGGAAGGCTGAAGAAACGGGAGGCGCCGGAGGGAAACAACATCACCACGGCCATTTCCCATGCCACCTGTACATTGGCTGCGGATCTGGATGTGAAAGCGATCATTTGCGTGACCATGTCCGGATTTACGGCGAGTATGATTTCCCAGTTCAAACCGGGCTGCCAGATCATAGGCTGTACGGTAAAACGCCTGGTATGGAGGCAGCTCAATCTGCAATGGGGCGTGATGCCACTTCTGATCCACGAGGAAAACACGGCAGAGGATCTGTTCCGGGAGGCTGTGGAGGCGGCCGTGGATGCAGGCTATCTGGAGAAGGGGGATCGTGTCATTATTACCGCTGGCGTACCGTTAGGCGTTTCAGGCAAGACGAACCAGCTGAGAGTGGTTGAAGCTTAAAGCGAATAAACGGTAACAGTTCAGGCAGGCCTGCGCATTGCACAGAGCGCCTGAAAACGTGGCTGTTGTCATGCATCCAGCCCATCGCCCATCGATTTTCATGTCTGGATGCGTAACCGTTCAAACTTGTCTGAACGGTTACAATAAATGGGAAGGCCGATAACAAAAGAGAGCTGCCACTGGCGGCGGAATGGGGGATTATATGGCAAAATATGTAATGGCGCTGGATCAGGGGACAACGAGTTCCAGATGTATTCTGTTTGACCGGCAGGGGCATATGTGCTCGGTGGTACAGAGGGAGTTTACCCAGATCTATCCGCAGCCGGGCTGGGTGGAACATGATCCGTTGGAAATCTGGTCTTCTCAGCTGAGTGTGGCTGTGGAAGCCATGGGGAAGATAGGGGCAGCCATTGAGGACATTGCGGCAATCGGGATTACAAATCAGCGAGAAACCACGATCTGTTTCAGCAGAAAAACGGGGAAGCCGATCTACAATGCGATCTGTTGGCAGTGCCGCAGGACGGCGGATATCGTCGACGGTTTAAAGGAAGAGGGCTTTGACCGGATCATCAGGGAGCGGACCGGACTGGTGCCGGACGCCTATTTCTCAGGGACGAAGATTAAATGGATACTGGATCATGTGGAGGGGGCCAGAGAGATGGCCGAGTCCGGAGAGCTCCTGTTCGGGACGGTGGATACCTGGCTGATCTGGAATCTGAGCAAGGGAAAGATTTTTGTCACAGATTATACGAATGCGTCCAGGACCATGCTTTTCAATATCTATAAAATGGAATGGGATCAGGAAATCCTCGATAAGCTGGGAATCCCCCGCTCCATGTTGCCGGAGGTGAAACCGTCGAGCTGCGTCTATGGCTGTACGGATGAGTCCGTGGTGGGCGGGGAGATTCCGATTGCAGGAGCGGCAGGAGATCAGCAGGCGGCCCTGTTCGGCCAATGCTGTTTTGAAGCCGGAGAGGCGAAGAATACATACGGCACGGGCTGTTTCCTTCTGATGAACACGGGCGAGAAGCCGGTACGTTCTCAAAACGGCCTCTTGACCACGATTGCGGCCAGCACAGAAGGGGAAATCCGATACGCGCTGGAGGGAAGCGTATTTGTGGCAGGGGCTTCCATCCAATGGCTGCGGGATGAACTGCGTATGGTGAAGAGCGCGCCGCAGTCGGAGGAATATGCGGCCTGTGTGGAGGATACAAACGGCGTGTATGTGGTGCCCGCTTTCACTGGGCTGGGGGCACCCTACTGGAACCCCTATGCCAGAGGAACTGTGGTGGGATTAACCCGTGGCGCAAAGAAAGAACATTTCATCCGCGCCACCCTGGAATCCCTGGCATATCAGACCCAGGACGTGCTGGAGGCCATGGAAAAGGATTCTGGTATCGTGCTGAAGAACCTACGGGTGGATGGCGGAGCCAGCGCCAACAACTTCTTAATGCAGTTCCAGGCGGATATCATGAATAAAGAAGTGTTGCGTCCGGAATGCATTGAGACAACGGCGCTGGGAGCAGCCTATCTGGCAGGGATTGCCACGGGATTCTGGAAGGATAAGGAAGATATTCGTCATAACTGGTCTTTGGAGAATACATTCCTGCCTTTTATGTCCCAGGATAAGAGGAAGGAGAAACTCTCCGGCTGGAAGCGAGCGGTCCGGTGCGCCATCAGCTATGCGCAGGACGAATAGAGAAGATGTTGCGCAAATTTAGAGTACAGGATTCGGAAAACCGCAAAGGGCGCGGCAGGAAGAATCAGGCAGCGGAATCAAAAGGAGGCAGATTCCTGCCCTGGAGAGAGAAAACAGGACGGTAAATGTATGGGATTGATCTTTTATATTATGGGAAAAAGCTCTTCGGGAAAGGATACCATCTATCGGAGGCTGCTGGACGGCGGGAAATCCGGTCTGCGGACGCTGATCCCATATACCACCCGTCCAATGAGGGCGGGGGAGGTAAACGGGAGGGAGTATTTTTTCACGGACGAAGAAGGGCTTGCCCGGCTGAAAGTGGAGGGACGGGTCATAGAGGATCGGGTCTATCAGACATGGCATGGCCCGTGGCACTATTTTACCGTGGATGACGGACGAATCGACGGGGAGCGGGAAGACTGTCTGCTGACGGGAACCTTAGAATCCTTCTGTCGGGTGAGGGACTATTTCGGAAAAGATCGTGTGATACCGCTCTACATCGAACTGGACGACGGGGAGCGCTTACAGCGTGCCTTGAGACGGGAGCGCGCGCAGGAGGAGCCCAAATACGAAGAAATGTGCAGAAGATTTCTGGCCGACGCAGAGGACTTTCGGGAGGAAAAAATTCGGGATGCTGGGATTCGAAGGCGTTTCCGAAACGATGACCTGGAGGAATGTTTAGGGCAACTTCGGATGTATATGGCCGAAGAGAGGGAAAAGGGGGGCATGTGACCATGGCAGGATTCGACGAGATATACGGACAGGATGCGATTAAGGAATATCTGAGCAATGTACTGCGGACAGGGAAACTGCCCCATGCATATATCATCAACGGGGAGAAGGATTCAGGCAAGGAGTTCATTGCACGGCTCTTTGCCCGCACCCTGCAGTGCGAAAAGCAGGGTGCAGAACCCTGTGGGGAATGTCATTCCTGCCGACAGGCGCTCTCCGGCAATCATCCCGACATCATTCGGGTGACCCATGAGAAACCGGGAAGCATCGGTGTGGAGGATATCAGGCGGCAGGTGAATAATGATATGGCGATCAAGCCCTATGCCTCGCCCCATAAAATATATATTATCAACGAGGGCGAGAAGATGACGCCGCAGGCGCAGAATGCCCTTCTAAAGACGCTGGAGGAGCCGCCGGCCTATGGGATGATCATGATCCTTACCGCCGGCGTGGAGGCCCTGCTCCCCACCATCGCAAGCCGGTGCGTGGTGCTGGACATGAAACCGGTGCGAGACGATATCGTTCGGAAATATCTGATGGAAGAACTCGAAACGCCGGATTACAAGGCGAACGTGTGCGTTGCGTTTGCCAGAGGAAATATCGGCCGGGCTAAACTTCTGGCTTCCAGCGAAGATTTTGACAAGGTGAAAGAAGAAGCGGTAATGCTTTTAAAATATATCCATGATATGGAAATTGCTGAAATTGTAGCGGCGATAAAGCATATCGGGGAGTATAAAATGGATGTGACGGATTATCTGGATCTAATTTCCATTTGGTACCGGGATGTGCTGCTTTTTAAGGCCACAAATGATGTGAACCACTTGATTTTTAAAGAAGAAATAAAGTATATTAGAAAAGAAGCTGACAGGACAAGCTATGAAGGGATTGAATCGGTCCTGGATGCGCTGGAGAAAGCCAGGATCAGGCTTTCATCCAATGTGAACTTTGACTTAACCATGCAGCTTTTGTGTCTGACAATCCGGGAAAATTAGAAGGAGGATGATAGATGGTAAGAATAGTGGGAGTAAGGTTCCGGACCGCGGGAAAAATTTATTATTTTGACCCGGTTCGGTTTGAGATAAAGGGGGGAGACCACGTCATTGTGGAAACCGCCCGGGGAGTGGAGTATGGAACTGTAGTGGGCGGGATCCGCGAGGTGGATGAGAGCAAGGTGGTTCAGCCCCTGAAGCCCATTCTGCGGATCGCCAATGAAAGGGACGATGAGCAGGAAGCAGCCAACAAAGTAAAGGAAAAGGACGCTTTCCGCATCTGTCAAGAGAAGATTGCCAAGCATAACCTGGACATGAAGCTCATTGACGCGGAGTATACTTTCGATAATAATAAGGTATTGTTCTATTTTACCGCAGACGGACGGATCGACTTTCGGGAACTGGTAAAGGATTTGGCCGGCGTGTTCAAGACTAGGATTGAATTGCGGCAGATCGGCGTCCGGGATGAAACGAAGATCCTGGGGGGAATCGGCATCTGTGGGCGGCAGCTTTGCTGTCATGGGCATCTGTCAGAGTTCGTTCCCGTTTCGATTAAAATGGCAAAGGAACAGAACCTGTCGCTCAATCCCACCAAGATATCCGGTGTATGCGGACGCCTGATGTGCTGCCTAAAGCACGAGGAAGAGACGTATGAGGAGCTGAACCGCCGCCTGCCTGGTATCGGGGACTATGTCACCACTGACGACGGGCTGAAGGGGGAGGTCTCCAGCGTAAATGTGCTACGCCAGCTCGTGAAGGTGATCGTGAATGTGGACGATGAAAAGGAGATTCGGGAATATCATCTGGAACAGCTGCGTTTTCGCAGAAGACACGGAAAAAACAAGAAGAACGATGTAAATGAAAAGGAACTCAAGGAATTGGAAAAGCTGGAGAAGCAGGATGCGAAATCCAAACTGGAATGAGGTAGAACTAAAGGAAGGGGAGCGGTTGGACGAACTGCAGAGGAATGGCTATGGGATCATCCAGGACCCCGAACGGTTCTGCTTTGGCATGGATGCGGTGCTTCTATCTGGTTTTGTGCGGATCAAACCCGGAGAACGGGTGATGGATCTAGGCACGGGCACGGGGATCCTTCCCCTTCTGCTGGAGGCAAAGAGCGAGGCTGCCCATCTTACCGGACTGGAGATCCAGCCGGACAGCGCGGATATGGCGACGAGGAGTGTGCGCCTGAATGGCCTGGAAGAAAAGATTCGCATTATGCAGGGGGACATCAGAGAAGCGGCAGATTTGTTTCCAGCCGCTTCTTTTGACGTGGTAACTTGTAACCCGCCCTATATGATAGGAGGGCATGGCCTGAAAAATCCGGACGCTCCCAAGGCGGTCGCCCGGCATGAGGTCAAGTGTACCTTTCAGGATGTGGTGCGCGCGGCGGCCTGGCTGCTTCGGCCAGGCGGCGGCTTTTTTCTGGTTCATCGGCCTTTCCGGCTGGCAGAAATTATGGTGACGCTCTGTAAAGCTGCATTGGAGCCCAAGCGGCTGAAGATGGTGCATGCTTTTGCGGACAGGGAGCCGAATATGGTGCTTCTGGAGGCCAGGAAGGGCGGCAGGAGCAGGCTGACGGTGGAAAAGCCGTTGATCATTTATCGGGAACCTTTTGTCTATACAGAAGAAATCTGCGATATTTATGGCTATTGATCAGGTTCCTATTGATAATTTTTAAGACATCAGTTATTATCTTAGAGGAGTAGGCTTACAGGTTGTGGAAAGGCGTGGTTATTGACATGGCGGGAACACTTTATTTATGTGCAACGCCCATCGGAAATCTCAGGGATATGACGCCCCGAGTGGAAGAGACGCTGCGCGGGGTAGATCTGATCGCGGCGGAGGACACGCGCAACAGCCTGAAACTGCTGAATTATTTTCAGATACACACACCCATCACCAGCTACCACGAATATAATAAGGTGGAGAAGGCGCATGAACTCATCGGGCGGCTTCAGGCAGGAGTGGATATTGCGCTGATCACGGATGCCGGGACGCCGGCCATTTCCGACCCTGGTGAGGTCTTAGTGCGTATGTGCATGGAGGCTGGAATCTCTGTAACATCCCTTCCGGGACCGTCGGCCTGCATTACGGCTTTAACCCTTTCGGGACTGTCCACTCGGCGGTTTTGTTTTGAAGGGTTCCTTCCCTTTGAAGATAAGAGGGAATTGGAAGCGGTCATGGAGGAGTTGCGGGAGGAATCCCGTACAATTATCCTATATGAAGCGCCCCACCGCCTGAAGAAGACATTGCAGCGGCTGTACGAAGCGTTGGGGGATCGGAAAGTCACGCTATGCCGGGAGCTGACGAAAAAGTTCGAGTCGGTTATGGCGACTACGCTGGACAACGCGTTGTGCTGGTATGAAGAAAGGGAGCCCCGAGGAGAATATGTACTGGTGCTGGAGGGCAGAAGCCGTCAGGAGAAAGCGCGGGAAAGGGAGGCAGCCTGGCAGAAGATGTCCCTGGAGGAACATATGGGGCTTTATGAAGGACAGGGTAGAGACAGGAAAGAGGCCATGCGACTTGTGGCGAAGGATCGTGGGATCAGCAGACGGGATGTGTACCAAGGCCTGCTGGAATTGTCAGAAAGAGGTTGACAAATAAGAGTGCAGAGCATATGCTTTGGGTATCAAACAAAAATCAAACAAAAGGAGACAACGAGATGTTAGAGAAAGTGATTACGATCATTCAGGAGCAGTTGAATCTGGAAGGCGTTTCCATTACTGAGGATTCTTCCTTCAAGGACGATCTGGGCGCGGATTCCCTGGATCTGTTTGAACTGGTTATGGCGGTGGAGGAGGAATATGGTGTGGAGATCCCTGCCGAAGATCTGGAGAAACTAGTCACTGTGGGAGATGTTGTGGAATACTTAAAAGAGCAGGGAATCGAAGCCTGAGGAGATCTGCATGACAAAGCTTACGAGAGGGAGGCCAGACGAAAGATTGACAGCAGTGGGCGGTGTATGCATAAAAAATGGAAGGTGTTTGGAAAAGTAAAACAAAGCTTTTCCGGCATCTTCCTTTTATTTTGTGAAAAATAACGCTTGTCATTCCATGGTTTTATGTTAATATTATAGAATAAATATTGTATAAATATGCAAAAGCGCAGCAGGCGCGAGGAGGAAGTTATGAAGAAGATTCTGGCAATGGCATTAACTGCCTGTATGATGTTCTCAATGATGGCATGCGGGGGAAACAAGCAGGCAGAGGAGCAGACGGAGGCATCTGCCGAGGAAGCTGTTTCTGAGGAAGCATCTTCAGAAGAGGCAGAGGGCGCAGAAGCCCCTGAGAGTACCGCAGATACGGAGGGCGCAGTGAACAGCATTGACGACCTTCCAGGGAAGACTATCGGCGTACAGCTGGGTACAACGGGCGATATTTATGCGTCCGATTACGAAGAGGAAGGATCCACCATCGAACGTTTCAATAAAGGAAACGACGCAGTGCAGGCGCTTATGCAGGGTAAAATCGACTGCGTGATTATTGACGAACAGCCTGCCAAGGCGTTTGTGGCAAATACCACAGGTTTAAAGATCCTGGAAGAGCCCTTTGCTGAGGAAGAATATGCCATCTGCATTTCTAAGGATAAGGCTGAGTTAACGGAGCAGATCAACGATGCCTTGGCCCAGTTAAAGGCTGACGGCACGCTGGATGCCATCGTGGCCAATTACATAGGCGATGATACCAAGGGACAGTCTCCTTATGAATCTCCCGCGGATGTGGATCGTTCCAAGGGTACGCTGATTATGGCCACAAACGCGTATTTTGAGCCCTATGAATATTATCAGGGAGAAAACGTGGTGGGTATTGATGCGGATATGGCGCAGGCCGTGTGCGACGTGTTGGGATACGAATTGAAAATTGAGGATATGGAGTTCGATTCCATCATTAACGCGATCCAGTCCGGTAAAGCCGACATGGGCGTGGCCGGGATGACCGTTACGGAAGATCGTCTGCAGAGCGTTGACTTCACGGATTCCTATGCCACATCCAAGCAGGTTATCATCGTGAAGGAATAATGGAGCGTTGCAGTTCGAAACTGGAACCGTGGTAACTGTATGAATGTGAAAGAAAGGCCCCTAACTGCATGCTGGGGCCTTTTTCTTACAATAAGCGGATCAAGGGGCGCAGATTGACTGGGAAATCATAGAATCGGTACATAGGAGGGGAACGGGATAGGATGCAGAAGTTTTGGGATGAATTTTATCTGAATTTTATGAAGGATGACCGTTGGAAATATCTGACGGACGGGTTGAAAACCACGCTGGTGATCACCTTCTTTGCAGTGATTCTGGGAATCGTGCTGGGTTTTCTGGTGGCGATCATCCGTTCCAGTGCGGCGAAAAGCGGATTAAAGAAGCCTGTGGGAACAAAGGAGAAGGGCGTTCCTATCAGAAAATTAGCGGGATACTATCTGTTCAAAGCGGTGGATCTGCTCTGCCAGATTTATCTGACGGTGATACGCGGTACGCCTACCATGATTCAGCTTCTGATCATGTATTATGTCATTTTCGGAAGCGTGTCCATCGATAAGCGGGTGGTTGCAGTGCTTGCCTTCGGTATCAATTCCGGCGCTTATGTGGCGGAAATCGTCCGTTCCGGCATCATGGCCATCGACGCCGGACAGTTTGAGGCGGGAAGAAGCCTGGGATTTAGCTATCCTGCAACGATGTGGCACATCATCCTCCCTCAGGCGTTGAAAAACATCCTTCCCGCCCTGGGAAATGAAATTATTGTATTATTGAAGGAAACCTCCATAAGCGGCTATATTGCCTTGACGGACTTAACCCATGGGGGAAACGTAATCAGGAGCCAGACCTATTCCCCGTTCATGCCCCTGATCGCGGTGGCATGCATCTATCTGGCAATCGTATCCCTGCTGGCCGCAGGGGTGGCTAGACTGGAAAGGAGGCTGAGAACCAGTGAGCGCTGACGGACAGGTACTCTTTGAAATCAGGGATTTATGTAAATCCTTCGGTGAAACAGAAGTTTTAAAACATATTAACACCACGATCCGCCAGGGAGAAGTGGTGGTTATCGTAGGTCCCTCCGGCTCCGGGAAATCCACCTTTCTGCGTTCCCTGAACCTGTTGGAGGAACCTACTGCAGGGCAGATCCTGTTCGAGGGACAGGATATCACGGATCCCGGAACGAATATCAATAAGCACCGCCAGCATATCGGGATGGTGTTTCAGCATTTTAACCTCTTTCCCCATAAAACGATCCTGCAGAACATGACGCTGGCGCCTATACAGGTGAGAAAGTGCGGCAGGGGAGAAGCGGAAAAAGAGGCTATGGCGCTTTTGGAGCGGGTTGGCCTTTCGGAAAAGGCGGATGCCTATCCCTCCCAGCTTTCGGGCGGGCAGAAGCAGCGGATTGCCATTGTGCGTTCTCTGTGCATGCATCCGGATGTGATCCTGTTCGACGAACCTACCAGCGCGTTGGATCCTGAGATGGTGGGAGAGGTGCTGAACGTTATGACCGATCTGGCCAAGGATGGAATGACCATGGTGATCGTTACCCATGAGATGGGATTTGCAAAGGAAGTGGGAAGCAGAGTGCTTTTTATGGACGATGGCATGATCAAGGAGGAGAGCAGCCCGAAGGAATTCTTTGCGCATCCGAAGAATCCAAGGCTGCAGGAGTTCCTTTCCAAAGTGATCTAGATGGACGTATTGTCTCGCGGATCAGGTATGCGAAAGGGCAGCCCATACGAGGCTTGAGCTGCCTTTGCTGTAAGTTGAGAGGCCAGTGCCGATTCTGCGTTTGCATGCCCGGGTATAAAGAGGCTGTTGCGAAATAGCAGGTTTACACGATAGATGATAGCATGGATATCCCGAATGCCATGGTTCTCTATTGTGATACTGCGGTAAATCGCAACAGCCTCTCTCTAAATGAATTAGTTACACTGTACGACGCTTTCCAGATTGAGGAAGCGCAGGAAGTCCATGATATGTTCATCCCAATAGTCCCAGCTGTGTACGCCCGGATGTTCTTCGTAGACGTAGTGGTAGGGATTCCCTTCCATGGACTGGAAGAAATCCCTGGCCCTGTGCGCCTCACCGATCAGAAAATCGTCTGCTCCGCAGGAATGGAAGATCCGTGGGAGGTTGGGCAGGTTCTTATTCTTTTCCGCCATAAAATAAGTATCCTCACAGGTACTGGAAAGATCTTTTCCATCATGCAGCATCTTGTCACGCATCCGATAGCTTTCCTCGTCGAAGAGGCCTCCACGGTTGCCCATTGGTTTTCCGGTACTCGCTCCTGCGGAAAAGCAGCCGATGGCCCCATAACGATCGGGATGGTTGACACCGATTTTCAAGGAACCAAAGCCACCCATGGAATTGCCTGCGATGAAGTTGTCTTCCCGCTTATCGGAGAGAGGGAAAAAATCCCTCATGATGGCAGGAAGCTCTTCTGCGATGTAATCATAGAAGCTTCCGCCGTGCGCCATATTGCTGTAAGAACTTAAATGAGCGCTGGGCATGACGATGGCAAGGCCCATAGTAGAGGCGTAACGCTCGATGGAGGTTCTCCTAGACCAGGTGGTCTGATCGTCAGTCGCTCCATGCAGCAGCCATAAAACAGGATGTTTTCCGGTCCGGTTTTCCTTCGCGTCGATTCCGATTTCCACCTTCGCAGCCTGAGGAAGCACCACTTCGGCCCCTACAGCCATGTGAAGCGTTTCGCTGAAAAATTCCACATGCATAAATGCCATTTCAGTTTTCCCCCCTTCTGACAGACAAAAACCAATCCAGAATATACTGAATTTCCCGATCCCAGTCTTTCCAGCAATGGTCTCCGGGCGTTTCCTTGTAGGTAAGACGGAAACCATTTTGGTTCAGATGATCCCGCATACGGATATTATGGTCATAAAGGAAGTCATCAAGCCCGCACCACATATAGAGGGAGGGAATCTCTGGCGAATTGGATTCCGCCAGCTTTTTAGAGACGGCAAAAAGGTCATGGATACTTCCGGGAACGGTATCGGCAGGTCCGAAAATATCCTCCCACAGGGTAGGATAGAAGGAATCCGTCCCGCTATGAACTGTGGAAGCCGCATCGAGCCCGCCAGAGAGACTCGCGGCCGCTGCGAATTTATCAGGGTTGTGCAGGGCAATCTTAAAAGCGCCATAACCGCCCATGGAATTGCCTGCGATGAAAGTATCCCTGCGCTCCTGGGAAATACCCGGGAAGAAACGGGCGCAAATGGACGGAAGCTCCTTGGCAACATAGGTATAGTACCGGAAACCGATGTGCATGTCCGTATACCATCCGAGATGGCAGGTGGGCATGACGACGGCGATTCCCCGCTCCGTGGCATATCGTTCGATGGAAGTATTGCGCTGCCAAGTGGTTTGATTGTCGGTCATACCGTGAAGCAGATACAAAACAGGGTATTTTTCCGTTTCATCCAGGTTTTTAACGCCGATCTGCCCCCGGGTTTTCTGAGGAAGAATCACATCGATTTGGGAGCTCATTTCCAGGACTTCGGAAAAGAAATCCACATGTATTAAGGCCATATCCCATACCTTCTTTCTACTTATTTAATTGCGCTATCCACCTGGCTTTGGACAAAGGCGTCTTGCAGGAACAGATAGACGATGACCAGCGGGAGGATTGCCAGGAGAGCGGCTGCCGCAGCCCCGCTGTAGTTGTTGGATACGCTGGAAAAATATTTCTTGATGCAAAGAGTGATGGTCTGCAGTTCCGGTTTCTGGAGAATATAGATGGAGTAGGCATATTCGTTCCAGGCTGCCACGCCATGGAGGATAACCACCGTAGCGATAATGGGCTTCAACTGGGGCAGAATAATGCGGAAAAAGGTCTGCAGCACGTTGGCGCCGTCGATGATGCTCGCTTCATCCAGATCGCGCGGAATGGATCCTACGAAATTCGTAAATAGGAAGACCGACATGGGCAGGCCGAAGGCTGTATTCGTCAGAATAATCCCCCAATAGGAGTTGGTGGCGTGCATGCCCACCAACAGGGTATATACGCCCACCAGAATGGTCAGCGGCGGGATCATCATGACGCCCATGAAAATGTTGCGGACAAAACGATTGAGCTTCGTATCGTTTCTGGACAGGGGATAAGCTGCCAGGCATGCAAAGACAATCTCAAGAGCTACGGTACTGGCAGCAATAATGGCTGAATTTTTGATGGCACGGAAAATCGTACCGTCGCTGATGATGGAAAAATAATTCTCAAAATGCCATTCTTCCGGCAGGGACATGGCGCTGGAAAGATCCAGGCTTCCCTTAAAAGATTGTACCAGCAATACATAGAGGGGGCAAAGATAGACGAATATAATAAAAGCGGCGAGGAGGTATTTCCACCATAACCCTTTCTTCTGGCCGGCATAGTAATGGGATTGTTCTTCCTTTTTCTTAGCCATACGAATAGACCGCGGGGCAGAAGATGCGTTGTTTTTGCCGGATGCTGTCATATTTCCACCTCCTTGTTACGGAAATATCCGTTCAGAATCAGGGAACAGAGCATAATAAACAGGAACATCACAACGCCTACCGCTGAGGAATAACCAGCCTGTTCTGCCTGAAGATATCGGTTGTTAATGTAGTAGGACAACGAAGAGGTCATGTAGTTGGGGCCGCCGTTGGAGAGGGATACCACCACATCGTACAGCTTCAGACCGCCGATCAGATTGATGACAACGGCAGAGGACATGGCCGGGATTAAAAGGGGCAGAGTGATATAACGGAAGGATTTCCAGGAATTCGCCCCGTCAATGGCGGCCGCTTCATAATATTGCTGAGAAATGCCCTGCAGGCCGGCCATATAAATAACCATGCAGAAGCCGCAGAACTGCCAAGAGTTAACAAAGGTAATGATCCATCTTCCCACATTGCCGTCTCCCATCCAATCCATGCCGGTGATCCCCACCCAGCTTAGGATTTCGTTCAGGGCGCCCTGGTTACGGACCACGAAGTACATGATATAACCCATGATCAGGCCGGAAATCATGACAGGAAGATAGACAATGGTGCGGACCGCCTTATGCCCCTTAAATTTGGTGTTCAAAAACAGGGCCAGTCCCAGCCCCAGGAGATTCTGTAGGATGGTGCTCCCGAAGCCGTAGAGCAGGGTATTCAAAAAAGAACGACGGAAATTGGCATCGGTCAAAAGGTTCTTATAGTTGTCAAATCCCACGAATACCATTTTGGGAGAATATCCGTTCCAGTTATAAAAAGATGTCCGGACGGAACGGATCAGGGGATAGAGGACAAAAATCAATACAATGGCGAGCGCTGGTAAATACAGCAGGTTCATCTGTATTTTTCTTTTCTTCATATGAGACTTCCCTCCTTTTTACAAAGAGGATGATGCGTTCGCATCATCCTCCTTATGAAGCCATTACAGATGCCGCTTATTCATTGGCTGTCGTGTACAATTGTTCATAGGCCTGCTGCAGATAATCTGCTGTGGAAGGAACGAGGGCCGTAGATTCTCCAACTGCACAGTTGAACAGCTGGGCAATGCTTTCGCTCATGTAATTCCACATACCGCTGGGCAGGTATTCGCGGTCAAAGAAGTTAGAATAGGTAAGGTTGGCAAAGGCCTGTGTGGATTCATTATATTTATTCAGGGAATAGGTATCGTCCTGGGAAATGGTGGTGAATCCGCTCACAGCGCCGGTGGCATCCACATAGGGCTTCAGGTTTTCAGGATCCGTCATAAACTGCAAGAATGCCTGGCAGAGTTCTTTGTTTTGGGTAGTAGTGGAAATGGCGATTGCAGTTCCCTCGCCTACCGTGTAGGCGGCGTTGCATCCGTCCGTAACGGCGGGAACAGGGATAATACCGAATTCATGGTCGCCGTTCGTGGACTTCATGATATCGACATATTCCGGGGATCCCCACAGGAGCATGGCGGCCGAGCCGGCAGCCACATAGCCGCGGGCTGTATCCGCATCTGCGGTAAACAGGTCTTCGATAAAGAAGCCGCTGTCATAGAAACCAGCAAATTTCTCCAGAATTTCCGGATGCTCGACGAAACTAAAGGAACCGTCCTGAAGCTGCGTTCTGCCATCGTACATTGCTCCGTCGATGCTGTAGAACACGTTACACATTTCCAGATAGCCGCCCAGAGCGCCGCTGTTTTTGCCGCCTACGGCAATGGGGGTAACCCCGGCATCTTTGATCTTCTGCAGGGCTTGTGTTAAGTCGTCCCAATTTTTAATGGAGTACATATCCACGCCGCATTCATCCGTCACAGTCTTGTTATAAGCTACGCCATATACCCATTCGGTCAAAGGGCAGGTGCAGACTTTTCCGTTGGGATCCGTGACTACAGCAGCGGCAGCATCCGCCATATCGGCTACCCAGGGTTCCCCGGCCAGATCCAGGCAGAAATCATTGTAACGGATGGTGCTCCATCCATGGGTGGTGAACATATCGGGCATATCGTTGGAAGCCATTCTGGTTTTCATGATGGCCTCATGGTCATCGCCATTTTCCACGATTTCCAGCTGGGCTCCGGTCAATTCGTTAAAATTTGCCACCTGTTCCCGGAAGTTGACAAGGGCGTCTCCGATGATTGTTCCATCAATATCGATTTCAGCCTTGATGCCTGTAAAATCCCACTGGGAAGCAGCTGCTTCATCTCCGGCGGCCGCCGTATCTTCAGAATCTTCCTGAGAAGGAGCTTCCTGGGAGGCGGCTTCGCTTGCGGCCTGCGGCTCGCTGCTTTCGGTTGTCTGGGCAGTCTGGGAGTTGGAGCCTCCGCAGGCGCTCATGGACAGGATCATGGAAAGTGATAGGATACATGCCAGTACTTTTCGTTTCATTTCCTTTGGTTCCCCTTTCTTGCGCATAAATTTTCATGCCTCATTATATTTACATCATAACTGCAATAATGGTATACTTTGGTTGGCGGATTTGGTGCATTTTTGTTAGTTATGGGAAGGCGCTGTCATGAAACTGAAGAAAAAGATGCTCTTGTTTTTCATAGTGGCAACCATTATTCCCTTCACCTGCATGACGCTGTTTGCCTATACGCAATATGTCCGCATCATGAATAACCATGTCGCGTCCATAGCGGATAATCAGTTTGCAAACCTGTCCCAGACGGTGCAGGATTCTTATCGATCGATCCGCCAGACGGTGAGCTTCCTTACCTTCTATTCCACGGACGGCAATTCCATCCTGGCCACACTGCGGGAACTGAAGGCAGCGGAAGGTGCGCCCAGCGATTTCGATATGTATCAGGCTTCGCAGAATATTAAGACGATGTGCCAATCCGTTGTATATAACCAACGAAATCTCAGAGGAATCTATGTTTTTACGCAGGATCGTTCCGTTTTTGGCCATTCACGTAATTCGAACGGAGGCATTTCCTCGGACTATGATCCGATGGAGGACGAATGGTATCAGGAAACGCTGGCCCGCAATGGAGGGGCTTACATAAGCCCAACGGGGGTCTATCCCATGTTTCGGGAGGATGCGGAATGCTTTTTTATTGCGCATCTGATTCGTGATGTGGACAGGCGTTTCGATCCTTTGGGAGTGATCGTGTTGGCTTATTCTCCGGAGATGTTTGACCTAAGCCAGGAAAATGCCCTGGCTGATATGACTCTGATCACACTGACGAATGCTTCGGATCAGGCTGTAATGTACACCAATGAGGACGAGGTGGATATCGTCCCGACGGAGAGAAATTCCAGGGCGGAGGAAATCTTTCAGACGCCCTTTGCGTTGCAAATGGCTGTGGATTACGATTCCTTAGCATATGAATATAATAAAACCCTGGCAGGAATTATTGTGTCTGCGATTGTATGCCTGGGATGCGCTCTGCTATTCCTTTTGCAGTTTACCCGCAGCTTTATCAATCCCGTCGAGGAGCTGAGCGCCCGTATGACGCAAAAACAGGGAACTCCGGAGGATTCCCGTGCGGGATATGAAAACAGGCGGGATGAGATCGGCATTCTATATCGGCAGTACTATCACATGATGAAGGAAATCAACGAATCCATCAGAACTGAGTACCAGAATAAACTGATCATCCTGGACTCACAGATGAAGGCTTTGGAGGCAAGAATCAATTCCCATTTCCTATTTAATACGCTGGAATCCATCAACAGCATGGCGGAGCTGGCTGAACAGGAACAGATTAGCACCATGTCCCTGGCGCTGGGGCATATGTTCCGGTATGCGATCAAGACGGAAAGCGAGCTGGTGACAATACGGGAGGAGTTGGACCATGTGAGAGATTATATGACCATCCAACGAATTCGATGTGATGACAGATTTCAGTTTATTCAGGATGTGCCAGAGGAATTGATGTGCCAGAAGATGCTGAAACTGGTATTTCAGCCCATTGTGGAGAATTCCCTTTCCCATGGTCTGGAATACGGGAACAGCGGCGATCGGATCGCGTTATCCGCCCGCCTCGTGGATGGACAGATTCATATCTCCATATCGGATAACGGAAAAGGGATTTTGCAGGAAAAGATGGAGAGCCTGAACCGGCAGCTTCAGGAGGAGGCTACTTTCACGGAACTGGGGCACAGGAAGAAAGAAAGCATTGGGCTGAAAAATATTCAGACACGGATTGAGTTGTACTACGGAAAGGGATACGGATTGACAATCGGCAGCAGGCAGGGAGAGGGAACACGGATTGAAATACGCGTACCCGTTTTCCCGGGAAGCGGGGAGGATTGAGCATATGTATCGGTATATTATCATAGATGACGAATCTCTCATCAGAAAGGGAACGATTAAAAAGCTGGAGGCGCTGCAAGATCAGGCGGTCTGCTGTGGGGAGGCTGCAAACGGAAGGGAAGGAATTGAGCTGATTGAGGAGGTGGCGCCGGATTTCGTGATCCTGGATATGAATATGCCCGTCATGGGAGGAGAAGAGTTATTACCCTATCTGGCCGAACGGTATCCTGACATGCCCATGATCGTGATCAGCGGATACCAGGACTTTGACTATATGAAGCAGGCAATTACTTCTAAAGCCATTGATTATATTCTAAAACCTTTTGGCGCGGAGGAAATACGGAAGACGGTTTTAACTACCATCGATATCCTTAAGAACAAGGAACAGCTGGAGACACAAATTTCTTGTGTAAGGGAGGATCGGGAAAAGGCCTGCTATGATCTGGATATTAAATTCCTGCAAAATCAGCTTTTAGGATACGAGTCCGGCTCCATGGCTCTGTGCTCGAAGCAGCTGAAGTTCATCAATGATACCCATCATTTCGTCCTTTTCACCCTGTATCTGGCTGTGCAGTCGGCAAAACTAGGGCTGGAAGAATGGCTTGAGGAAAACGGGTATAGCGAATTCATGGTTTATCTGCGCCATCCGTCCATGATGCAGTTTCGCTTTATCGTGCTATTTTTTCCTGGGGGGGGGTGTAGCCAGAAGGAAAATATGAAGGAGTTTGTGAAACTGCTTCTATTATGGGGAACGCAGCAGGGTTGCAGTTTTCAGATGGGGGTGAGCGAAAGCCACGACAGCGTCTCCAGTCTGCATGATGCATTCCTGGAAACGACGGTGGCGTTGGATGGACAGGCTGTGGATGGATCCGACGGCGCATGCCATTATTATAGGGAGCCTGGGGAGCCTGTATCTGCTGTCTGGCAGAAGGAGGAAGAATTCCTTTTTCGGATTGAATCGGGGGAACAGGATCGGGTACAGGATTTGGTGAAGCAATTGTTCAGCTTCTATCAGAGGGTTCCGGGATATACGTTGCGGGATGTGAAGCACAGCTGTGAGCGTATTTCTGCCCAGTGCCGAGGGATTCTGAACTACTACCTGTATCAGCAGGAAAACGGGGAAAGGCCATCCCATAATATGCAGGCCATTGTAAATACCTTGTATTCTATAGATGATGTGCAGAATTACTACAAACAATTTTTCGTCAATATGGCAGGCATGCTCCATTCGAAGAATGTATATGCGAATCGGGATGTGGTCGACCAGGTCACAATTTATATCAGTCATCATTACCGGAAAAGTCTGACCAGAGACTTTGTGGCGTCCCTTTTTTACGTGAATTCCAGCTATCTGAGCCAGATTTTCAAGAAGAGGACGGGAAAAAAGTTCATCGACTATCTGAACGATGTGCGGATAGAGCGGGCGAGGGAATTGCTCGCAGATACGGATCGGAAAATGTATCAGATCGCAAAGGCTGTGGGCTATGAGAACACCAAATATTTCTTCCGGGTATTCAAAAAGAAAACAGGCATGACGCCGGAACAGTATCGGGAAAGCGCCGGCCTTTCACCGGAACAGGAGAAGGCGTGGTGATCCTGGATGGGCTATCCGGCCCAGCCGCTCATGCGCTTGCCGTGCCGGGTAGCCCGTCCGGGATCGCCACGCCTTTCTTATTGCTGAATTCCTGCCTTGGAATCCGCCAGCCTCAGCCCTGAAATGATAGGCATGATCAGGATTCCGCAGAAGAAGTTGCTGATTCCGTGAAGAAAATCCCAGGGCAGGCCGGCCATAATCCACGCAATCATCCCCTTGAAGCTCAATCCATAAAGCAGGGCCTGTGCCGGCGCATAGAGGGTTCCGAAAAGAAAACCGTGGAGGGCACAGACTGACATATACACGAGAGGACGTATTCGGCGGGGAATATTCGCCGGCAGAAGCATGACTGCACCCCACAGACAGGTCCATATATAGAGATAGGGAATCCACCAGACAGCAAAGCCGGAGAAGATCCCATTCAGGAGTACGTACAGGTAGATGGGGAACAGGGCCTTTTGTCGGTATACTACTGTAAAAGCGACGATGAATACGCCCAGCAGGTGAATATTGGGGGCGATTTCCAAAAGCAGTTTGGAAGCATACATGATTGCGCCCAACATTCCGAATATGGCCATTTCTCTCACGGTGAGGCGACTGCTCTTACCCGGGATGGGACACGACTCTTTTCGTGCCCCCCAATCCGCCATTTTTCTGTAAAATCCGCCGATTTTCATTCCACTTTCAGGGAGTAGGCGTCTCCCTGGGTAATTGGGGTGGAATCGACGCCGGTGGAGGCGTATTCACCGTTCACATAAAAGGCCCAATAGACGCCGTCCGTATCATAATCTGCGGTAATTCCATTTACCGTCTTCACATAGAGGCCGAATTCTCCATCTTCTCCGGCAATTAATCCCAGATCCAAGAGAGCTGCTCCAACCGTTTCCAAATCGGTATGAATGGTTAGGGCAGTTTCGTTACCGTCCTTATCCACGATTGTGAGTGGGAATGAGACGGCACCCTGGCCCAACACATCTCCGTCCTGGGCGGTGGCGGCAGCCTCCTGTTTCACAGAGGGTTCCTCTTTTTTCGTTCCTCCGCTGCAGGCAGCGGTAAACAGCGCCATAGCCACGAATAGCGCCATGCAAGAGCGGAAAGCAACAAGTCTTCTGTTTCGTTTTGTCTGCATGCTTTTAATCTCCTTTATTTCTGATTTGTTATTAAGGATGGCCCGTATAATGGGGCATCCGTTGATTCCTCCCAAAACCGGCGCCCGCGGTCAGGGCGGGAGGAGCGGACTGTGCGGATATTTCGACTCGGCATTCGATCGGCCGGCCTTCTCGGAGCAGGCTCCAATGGCTTTTCCCGATTCGTGGCTTTCGGTAGGACCGCCTGTGAAAAAGATCTTCAGGCGGTCTGTGAGGCGGATCGTATTTCCATGCCTTACGGCGACGGGCTCGTACAGGATTTGCACCTGTTTCCCCGGGCAGTCCGATTCCTATCATAATCGTTTCCTGTGCTTCCGTCAACTGTTTCGTGTACTCTTACCAGTTCAAACGCAGGATTGGATCGGCGTCCCCTTAGGCCGTCACGCCCCTTTAGGGATGCCCCTATCCACGCAGGCTTCTATCGGACGCAGGGAGGAGGCCTGAGGGGACGCCGATCCATTCTTGCGTTTGAACTGCTACTCCTCCGCGAGGGTATGAAAGAAACGTCTGGAGATGCAAGCAATGAATAGGGAAACGATTCCGGAAAAGAGGATGACAGCCGCTTCATGGCCTCGAAACAGTTCAAAGAGGACGCCGTATAGAGCGTTTCCGAGAGGCTGAGTACACATGGAGATGGTCAGTATCACGGAGATGACCTTGCCGACAATGCGGGACGGCGTCTGCGCCTGGATGAAGGACATGATCTGGATGGTGAAAACGGTGGAAAAGATCATTAATAAAAAGCAACATAGCGTCAGGACGATGTAGCGGTTCAGATCTGAAGACGGAAAGAAGAAAACGGCTGCAATGGGAAATACGCACAGGGTGCCGGTAATGAGCAGGTTGCCAGTATTTCGGATGGAGAGGCGTCTGGAAAAGGCTCCTGCACAGATGCCGCCTGCGAGTCCTCCGGCGGCCAGGGCTCCCTGTGCAAAGCCATAGAGCTCATTGCCCCGAGCCGGGCTGAAGTCCAGTATTTCGGTGATGAGCCATGGCAAGCTGACTACGATCATGGCTGACAGGAAAAGATTGATTCCGCAGACGGTAAGGATGGCCTTCCAAATAGACGGCTTATCATAGCGAATGAAACGGAAGCTGTCTGTAAGATCTGTCTTAAGAATTTGCCATATACTTCCGGAAGTGGGCTGCCCGGAAAAAGGAATATGAATAAAAATTTCCATGGTGGCGGACAGCAGGAAACAGGCTGTGCAGACCCAGAGAATGGGCGTTAAGCCATAAGAGCTATACAAAATGCCGCCTAGAATGGGCCCCAGGAGGGAAGCGAGTGAGCTGATCATATTAATGATGGAATTGGCTGCCATGAGCTGGTCGGAATCCACCAGGGCCGGCATGCTGGCCTGGACGGCGGGCTGGTAGGCTCCGGCTATTCCATAAAGAAGCATGAGGGTAATGGTGAGTAGGAGAACCAGATCTATGCTGGTGTGGAGCATGGTGAAGGCGAGAATCACGGCTGCCGTAAAAAAGTCAAGAAAGACCATGATATTTCTTTTGTTTACCCGATCCGCAATAATGCCTCCCATGGGAGAGAAAAAGATCATGGGAAGAAAAGCGCAGGCCGTGACGGAACCATAGAGGGCGGAGGAGCCTGTTTGGTTGAGTAGATAGAGGGGAAGGGCAAAGCGGATGGCGGCATTGCCGAAAAGGGAAATGATCTGTCCGATGACTACGAGAATAAAGTCTTTGGTGTATAGTTTCTGTTTCATTTGCTAACCTCTCTCTTTCTTTATTATAAATATATAAATACCGAATGGCGGTATGAATCTAGGTGAAACAAATGCCATCCTGATTTACAAGACGGCCTGTTATGGAGAAATATGCCTGCCAGACTGGGCAGACGGTGTGAAATCTTCGATTTCACAATCTTACATTTGTATACCTGCTGGAGCAGGTAGATGGGAATTAGCTTGAAATCTGCGATTTTACGATCCTGATTTGAGTGCCCGCTAAAGCAGGCAAACGGAAGTTGGGGTACAAAACCGCATAAAGGAGGAATTCAGTCCTGATGCTTCTCATAGATCTGGGCGAGCTGGTAGAGACGGTCCAACATTTCCTGATCCATGATATCGAGGCCAAAGCCTTTCATCATCTGATCGAATACTCTGAATTTATTGTAGGATTCCTGTGCAGAATTATGGAAAATCATGGGATTCATCCAAATATTTGCCGCCAGGATAATCAGTTCAGACAATTCTGCAGGATAATCGGTGGTAATGGTCCCATCTTCCTGCCCCTGGTGGATGATCGGCAGGATATAATTCGGCGCCACTTCGTTAATGGTATCAAGAAAGATGCAGGAAAGAAACCTCGGGTTGTTCCCCAGATCCGGAGCAACGGTAAACAACTCATCCTGTACGGGCCGCACGATGGATGCCTTAAAGATGGCTTTGAGCTTCTCTTTGCCGGTAAGATCCGCTCGGTCCCGTATATCGGCCAGAAGTTGGTTGGAATCGGCCGTGATTTTGTCGATCACCGCTATCAGGATATCTTCTTTGGAAGCGAAATGGTGGTAGATCGCCCCTTTGCTTAGCCCCCCCAAATGATCGATGATGTTCTGGATGGAAGTATGTTCATATCCTTTTTCCAGGAAAAGACGAAAGGATACGTCCAGGATCAGATTGACGGTTTCCTCCGGATGCTTATTCCTTGCCATAGTTCCTCGCATTCTGCCGTATCGGCTGGACGGAGTATGTTTGTTTATTGGGTGATTTGATTCATACCAATGGTATGTATAAAATATCACACGTATCACTTTTTGTCAAGGCTTAGAAAATGGGTAATTAGATGAAAGCCATTTAGACTGTTGCTTTACGCGTTCAGTCTTGAGAGGACATTCTAGGTATGTGAAGCAACGGTTGATATCCGGTTGCCCTGATAAGCTAATTGAGATTGTACGGAAAATCGGAGTGACGGTTTAGGCTCGTTTGGTTGTTTCAAGACGGCTAGGGCCAAAGTTCTTATTAGAGCAAGTAGGGAATAAATTTAGTTAGGAAAGAAAATGCGTCGGAAACGGCGGGATAGGGGAACAGATGTTAAATATGATATGGGCGGCAATGATCGCCATTGGGGTGATTTATGGAGCTTTCACCGGAAACATCGAGGCGGTGGCAAACGGCGCACTGGATGCGGCAGGAGAGGCAGTACAGCTTTGCATTACAATGATCGGCGTAATGGCCGTCTGGGTGGGATTGATGGAGATTGCACATAAGTCAGGGCTGATTGCGGCAATGACAAAGGGGATCCGGCCGTTTGTGGCTTTTCTTTTTCCCAGGGTGCCAAGGGATCATCCGGCAATAGAGTATATTTCTACCAATATTATTGCCAATGTCCTGGGCCTTGGCTGGGCGTGTACGCCGGCCGGCTTAAAGGCCATGGAGGAACTGGCGAAACTGGAGGTGGAGCGGGGGAATCCGGCTTATTTAGGCGATAGTAAGGGGACAGGGGGAAAACGAGAACGGGTTGCGAGCAATGAGATGTGTACGTTTCTAATATTGAATATCTCTTCTCTACAGTTGATACCGGTGAATATGATTGCGTACCGGCAGCAGTACGGCAGCGTGAATCCGGCTGGGATCATTGCTCCGGCGATTGTGGCGACGTTTGTGAGTACGGCGGTGGCTGTGGTGTATTGTAAGATGAAGGATAGAAGGCGGAGAGCGTGAGGCTGCCTGCTTTTATTATGTTAAAAAGGAAGAAGGGCCTGTTCGTAAAAAGATACGGCTGAGTCACAAAGTAATGATATAGAAAAAAACAGGATGATGGATTAGCCGGGATATATGGAACATCAGTATCTGCTTTTCAGAAAGTCATGAAATTATAGAGAAATCATCGGAACAGCCCATGGCAGTAATCTTTTTTATCGAAGTAGCCTAGTAGAGATTTAAAAATATTTTCTTTCTATAGCTAAAAGAACATTCCTAGTAAAAGATGAAGAGAAATGGTATAATAAGAAATATTAATCTCTCCCAATTTAGCTGCTTTCAGATAAACTGAACAAGGCATAAACATAGATTATACCCCCAAATACAAAGGATTTAGGATAAAACAGTCTGAGAGGATGATTCCGGATATATGCCATTTCGGGGTACGTCACAATGAAGCACAATGAAACATACGTAGGGATAAAGAAAGGTATCATTCGAAAATGGAAAAGAGACGGATCCTTCTTATTGGCACGGGAGGCACAATTGCCTCAGAGATGGGGAATAATGGACTGGAGCCAGAGCTGACAAGCAGGCAGTTATTACGATACGTTCCTGATATCTCAGGAATCTGTGAGATAGATTGTATACAGCTTTTTAGTTTGGACAGTACGAATATCCGTCCGGAACATTGGCTGCGCATTGCAAAAGCGATACAGGAACGCTATACACAATATGATGGATTCGTGGTAAGTCATGGTACGGATACGATGGCATATACCGCTGCAGGTCTTAGCTATCTGATTCAGAACAGCCTTAAGCCAATTGTGCTTACAGGAGCCCAGAAGCCGATCGGGTATGAAACGACGGACAGCAAGCAGAATCTTCGGGACGCTTTTATGGTGGCCGCATCTGATATGTACGGTGTGCTGCTGGTTTTTAACGGTAAGATCATCGCAGGAACTAGATCCAGAAAGACCCATAGTAAGAGTTTCGAAGCTTTTTCCAGTATAAATTATCCAATTATAGGAATGGCGCAGGATGGCCGGATCATTCAATATATCAGGCCGGAGAGAAACATATCAACCCAATTTTATGAGGTACTGGATCCTAAAGTGGCCTTGCTAAAGCTGGCGCCGGGAATTGACTGCGGAGTCGCGGAATATCTTTTGGAACGTAACAGCGCATTGATCATTGAGAGTTTTGGCGTAGGCGGATTGCCGGTCTATGAAACAGGAAACTTTTACGAGACGATAAAAAGGGGATTGGAAGCCGGCAAGACAGTAGTTTTGACTACACAGGTGGAAAATGAGGGCAGCGATTTGTCCGTTTATCATGTTGGCAACAGTATCAAGCAGAATCTGCCGATACTGGAAGCTTACGACATGATAACCGAAGCGGTAATCGCAAAATTAATGTGGATTTTGGGACGGACTACTGAACGGGCAGAGGTGGCTAAACTGTTTTATACACCGATTTCCTGCGATATTCTGTCTGTCTTTTGAAAAACAATATAATCTCTTCCCTCGTAAGGAGACGATAGACGGCAGGGGAAAGGAGTGAAGGCGGAGAGCATGCAGCTCTCCGTTTTTTAAATATCTGGCTTGGGAAGTATGGCAGGATGGACCGGTAAACGGTGCGCCTGCCTTTTGGTTTTGCATGGAGTGCATATTCTTGGCGTGTATCCCCTTGTCCATTGAGGCTTCTTCGCGTAAATAAATGAAAACTTGATATATTATATCAAAAAGGAGTAAAAACATGGAAAAGACAGTTTATGGATATATTCGTGTATCTACGCGGGAACAGAATGAGACAAGACAGAAGATTGCCTTGGAAAATTTTCCGGTTTTGGAAAAAAACATCTATATGGACAAGCAGAGCGGAAAAGATTTTAACCGGAAGGAATACCAAAAGCTGGTGAAAAGAATGAGGAAGAAAGATGTTTTGATTATTCAGTCCATTGACCGGCTGGGGCGAAATTATGAAGAGATTTTGGAACAATGGCGTATTCTTACCAAAGAGAAAAAGATTGACATTGTGGTGTTGGACATGCCGCTTTTGGATACCAGAAATAAAGATAAGGACTTAATCGGAACTTTTGTGTCAGATCTGGTATTACAGATTCTGTCGTATGTGGCGCAGAATGAGCGAGAAAACATCAGAAAACGCCAGGCAGAAGGCATTGCGGCAGCGAAGGAACGGGGCGTGCATTTCGGAAATCCAGGGCGGCCGGTACCGGAGTCATTTGAGAAGGTTGCTGGAAAATGGAGACGTCAGGAGATCGGACTTTCCGAAGCGCTAAAAGAACTGAATGTAGGGCGGACTTATTTCTATCAACATGTGAAAAAGATGGGGTTATAAATAAAAATCCGCCAAAGTACACTTTGACGAACCGTTTTACATAAGGGGAAATGCTATAAAACCATTTCTGAATTTCCCTTGAGCTGTTTCTAGTATATAGATATTCTACGATTGTGTCAATTCATTTTTCTGAGTTATTTTCCCGTGTCATTTCAGAATTCGACGTTCGCCAAAGCGTACTTTGACGAATGCTGTACAGAATATGCGTTTTTAGGAAAAACAAAAAGGAAACTGAGTCGGGCAGAACGATACATGCCTGCAAGATGGAAGGGAGAAAGAAAATCTGTGAAAGCAGCGTATGGTACTGGAGAGGGAAAGACGACAGGAATTTGTGATGTGCTGCGTACGGAAGAAAAGTATCCGCTAAGTTATGTGGCTGCGCGGGCGTTGGCGGCACGCCTGCGCACTGTGCTGCAGGAGGATGAGCATATGCGCGGCGGCAGCGGGTATATCGTGCGATCCCTCTATTTTGATTCTATTTCGGATCAGGATTATTTTGAAAAGGAGGCAGGCCTTCTATGCCACAAGAAGATACGTCTGCGCGTATATGGAGGCAGGGCGCAGTCCGCAAAATTAGAATGGAAACAGAAACAGGGAAGCGTTCAGCGAAAACGCAGCCTTACGATTGACAGACAGGATGCCAAGGCGCTGATTCAGGGGGATTACGCCTGTCTGCGGAATTATCCGGAACCGATCGCAGAGGAATTCTATACGGTGATGAGCGGATGGCTATACCGCCCCAAATGTATCGTGCAGTATAACAGAGCGGCGTTTATAAACGCTACCAATAACATTCGAATTACGCTGGATAGCAATATACAGTCCCATGAGGGATGCTTTGAGCTGTTTCAAGAAAAGATACCCTTGTATCCGATTTACCCGCCAGATCTTGTAACATTGGAGGTTAAGTATGATCATTTCCTGCTCAGCTACATTAAGGATGTGATTGTATCCTATGCGGGTATGCAGACAGCATCCAGCAAATATGTTGCTGCACGTAAGTATGGATTGGGAGGCTTATCATGAATCAGGACTTTATATACTATATTGCCAATCACGCGGGGAGTCTGTCGATTGAGGAAATCCTTATCAGTTTTTTAATGGCCGTTGTTCTGGGATTTATTATTTTTTTATCTTATCGTTTTTCCCATGCGGGCGCCGTGTACAGCGCCAAGTTTAATGCCTCTCTATGGATGCTGACGGCTATAACGACAATGGTGATGTGCGTCATTGGAAATAATATCGCGCTTTCCCTTGGCATGGTAGGCGCCTTGTCTATTGTCAGATTTCGGACAGCGATCAAGGATACGCGGGATACGGCATATATTTTCTGGTGTATTGCGGTGGGGATCTGCTGTGGCATATCTGATTTTGTGATTGCAGCAATCGGAAGTGTGGTTATTTTCCTTCTCATGCTGTTCATCAGTAATTCGCAGAACAACTCGCGCTATTTATTGATTATACGTGCACGGTTTGGCGCAGGAGAGAAAATAGAACAGTCGATACAGAATGCTTATCAGGGTAAGGAGCGCCTGCGGGCCCAAAACACAACGAAAGAATATGTAGAATAT
Organism: uncultured Lachnospiraceae bacterium; assembly: GCA_947650005.1. Classification (GTDB taxonomy): domain Bacteria; phylum Bacillota; class Clostridia; order Lachnospirales; family Lachnospiraceae; genus Eisenbergiella. The sequence goes on along the minus strand of CANSTU010000011.1, from coordinate 30,813 downwards.
ATCTATGAATTATCCCAGCAGACGCTTCGCAAATATACGGATGCCGCCGACATCACGGATCTGCTCTTAAGCATTGATAATGTCAGCGAAGTAAATGTGGTGGCCCAAAATGATGAGATAACAGCATAGATAGGGCAGAGTGGTTTGGAAGCGTACAGGGTAAGGGAAAGACATGGGAGTAAGATTGAAACATCGTTTCAACCTTCTGATTGGAGCGCCCGTTAAAGCGGGCAGATAGGAGCAAAGATGATTGATAACCCAGGGCGGGCAGCCATTTTGGTACTCGCGCTTGCTGCGCCCGTTTGTCTCATATATGGAGCCGGACAGTATTGGAATGATTCTGAGGAAGAACGGTATTTATTTCATCATGAGATTGCTGCGGATGCTGACCCGGCAATCGGTATGGATACGATTCCGAAAGATTATATGGTAGAGGAGGACTTTACCTCACATCTGCCGCTGGTCATATTGGATCCGCATGGACAGGAGATTGTGAATTATAAGTACTACGATGCGCAGACGGATTCTTTTCGTTATCAGGACGGTATCGATCCGTACACAGATGTTACCGTGAAGGTGGTCGATAATAAGAATCATGTGAATACGCCTGCAGACCCGGCAACGATTGCCAGCCAGGGCAGGATTAAGATACGGGGGAACAGTTCTTCAGCCCTGCCGAAGAGCCAATACAGGCTGCAATTATTGGATGAAGACGGAAACAAGGCAGATTTCCCACTGCTTGGTTTGGATAAAGCAGCAGAGTGGGTATTAAATGGCAGTCTTCGGGATAGCTCTTATCTCAGAAATTATTTAGGCTATAATCTGGGACATATGATGGATGCCTATTCTCCGGAAGTCCGCTTCTGTGAGGTGCTTATGAAAACAGAAGGAGGATATCGGTATGAGGGCCTCTATTTGCTGATTGAGGCGATTGATAAAGGAGAAGGGCGCATTGAATTGCAAGGATATAATCCGGACAGGGTTTCCGGCCCGTATGTGGTGAGGAGAGACCGGGTTGATGAATCGGAAGTGCGAATCTTTACTTATGCGGATGAGATGGGAATGGCAGAGCAATGGAGCCGGAATATTGCGACCCATGTACAGCTAAGTTTGATCTATCCGAAGGAAAAGAAGGTGACGACGGAAACACTTGCATATATAAGCGATGATATTAGTTTGGCGGAGCGTATTATTTATTCGGATAATCCGAATGCCTTTCGCCAATATGTTTCCTATATTGATGTGGATTCCTTTGTAAATTATTTCATCATAAATGAGTTTATGATGAGTTATGATGCGGGGGTTCACTCTACATATATGTATAAAGATACGGGTGGGAAGCTAACGATGGGGCCATACTGGGACTTCGACGGTGGCGTTGATAATGCAGGAAACAGTATGGCAAATTTTGAATATATACCGATGTATTACAGACCGTATTATGACAGGCTCTGCGAGGATGCTGTTTTTAGAAACAGACTATGGGATCGATATGTTCGACTACGGGAAGGGATTCTTTCAGATGAGAATATGTTACGGATCTTAAGTGAGTCAAGCAGATTCCTTGGCAAGGCAGTGGAGCGGGACCGGCAGCGTTGGCATGATTATAGTCACAATTTAAGCGTTTTGCAGGAAGAAAGTACAAAGTTATTCATCGACCGCAATCGTCAGAGCTATGAAGATGAGTTAACCAGGATGCAGGACGCACTGATTCTCCATGCTCATTACCTGGACGAACATTTGAATGACCGGGATTATATTGTGGCGGATCATGCAGGGCGGAATGTTCTGGCAGCCCTATTTCTGCTGGGATTTTTTGTATCCATTGTTCTAGTGCAGCGAGCAAGAAAAATGTAAGGCTTATGTATGGGCAGGAGAGGCAGTATTATGGGTAGGATCAAAATAAAGAAACAGAATTATAAAGGAAAGAGGGAAGTGATCTGGATATGGCTTGCGGCGATCAGTATGACGATCTATATCCTATGGCGTGGATTTTGCACGATCCCGAATCATGCCGTGTATGGTTGGCTTGCCGCGATCTGCGGCATCATTCTGCTGTCGGCCGAAGCGATTTCCATGCTGGAAGGGATTGGGCATTTTTTTAGCAGCCGGAAGAAGAGCGTACCGGATAAACCGGTTATCCCGATTGGATGGTATCCCCATATCGATGTATTCATTGCCACTCATAATGAGGATGTGGAGCTGCTCTACAAAACCGTCAATGGCTGCCGGCATATGAGATACACGGATCAAAACAAGATCCATATCTATCTTTGCGACGATGGGAACCGTCCGGCAGTTGCCGGACTGGCCGAGAGAATGGGAGTGGGTTACCTGGGACTGCCTGAGAATAAGCATGCGAAGGCCGGAAACCTAAATAATGCTTTGAGCAAAACGAGTTCCCCTTATATTGTTACATTTGATGCGGACATGATTCCCACGAGGGAATTTTTGATGGAAACAGTCCCTTATATGTTCCTGCCGCGCCTAAAGCAGTCGGATAACGGGCTTTGGGCAGAACGCGATGAAGATGAGATAGATGAAACATTTAAGATGGGATTTATTCAGACACCGCAGAGCTTCTATAATCCGGATCTGTTTCAATTTAATTTCTTCAGTGAAAACAGGATTCCAAACGAACAGGATTTCTTTTTTCGGGAAGTTAACGTTGGACGCAATAACAGCAATGCATGTATCTATGCCGGTTCCAACACCTTAATTTCCAGGGAAGCCTTGGAGGCGGCGGGAGGCATTTCAACGGGCACGATCACAGAGGACTTTGAGACGGGAATCAAGATTCAGGCAAAGGGTTATACCTGTTATGCATTGGATAAAGTTTTGGCCCATGGTCTGGCGCCCACGGATATCGATAATTTGTTGAAGCAGAGAGTGCGGTGGGGGCGTGGCTGTATCGCTTCGCTGCGGCGGGTGAATCTGCTATTTAATAAGGGTATTCCGATTGGGGGTAAATTAAGTTATCTGGCATGCTGGACTTATTGGTGGACATTTTTGAGGCGCTTTATTTATATTGTAGCTCCCATTTTATTTGTCGCATTCGATATTCCAGTAGTGGTTTGCGGCCTTCGGGAGATCCTGTTCATCTGGCTGCCATCCTATTTGTTATATAATCATGTCTTAAAGGTTGCTTCCGGAGGTATTAGGAGCCAAAGATGGAGCAATATTGTGGATACCACGATCTTTCCATATATGATATTGCCGATGTTGATGGAGACACTGCTACTCAAGGAGACAGAATTTCATGTTACCGATAAGTCCAGGACGGTGGAAAAGAAATCGGACTTGCAATTTGCGATTCCCCACCTTTTTTTGTTGGTTGTGGATTTGTATGCCCTCATGGTTGCGGTAGCCACGGCGCTTCGGGATCAGAATTTGGGAGCTGTCATTCTTATCTATTGGCTGGCCGTCAATGGGCTGAATCTGGTTATGGCTATCTTCTTTATGGCGGGACGAAAAAATATGCGGACCAACGATCGGTTTTTTGTCAAAATCCCTGTGAAGGTTACTTACAAAGATAAGAAGTACTATGGTGTGACACAGGATCTTTCTGAGAGCGGGCTTTCCTTCTTATCCGGTAAGGCGATCTACGCTCCGGACGGGGTCGGGGAGGTCGCTGTGCATCTGAAAGCGGACGGATATGAAACAACGGTCAAAGGTCATGCCGTACACGTCGTTAAACAGGAGAATGGATGGAAGTATGGCATTCAGTTGGATGAGCTTTCCGGCAGGGAGAAGGATACGTATTATCAGATTTTATATGACCGGGATCACGGTTTGGCGAAAAAGATGAGCAAATCGGTCAGTATTTTTGACGATGTATTCCTGAATATTCATAAACGTACTGAACGCAGTACAGAATCGCGACGCAGACTGCCCAGAGTGGCGATCGATCGGGTATTTCCTTTGACAGAAGAAGGCCATGTGCGGATGGTAGACTGTAACTATGAGTTTGTGATCCTGTCCGGCGAAGAGGGATGCGGCCTCAGACAGAAACTTAAGATTGTTTTGCCAAATGGAATTATGTGCTGTTCTAAAGCCGGACAAAAGGAAGGGCTGTATCATGTGGACAATATGGAAGAACTGCTTTTTTGCGGTGCGTATGATGAACTGTTTGCGTCTGTATAGTATAAGGGGGAGGTTTCTGCCGTGGTTTTTTCCAGTGTGGAATTTCTATTTTATTTTTTCCCGGTTGTGCTGATTCTCTATTATACGGCCTGTGCGCCCAGCATTCATATGAGGAACATACTGTTGTTTATAGCCAGCCTGTTCTTCTATGCCTGGGGAGAGCCCCAAAACGTTATTTGGCTTCTGGCGGTATGCGTTATTAACTGGCTTCTTGCCATCGGCATCAGCAGCAGGCCTATGACGGGCAAGGGACTGCTTTTTCTTGCCTGTACGATGGACCTGGGCATTTTGTTCGTCTTTAAATATTCCAATTTTATTGTTTCAGGCATAGGGGGCCTGTTTGGCTTTTTTACGATAGCGCAAACGGAAATTGCACTTCCGATCGGGATTTCCTTTTATACCTTTCAGGCGATGAGCTATGTAATCGACGTATACCGCGGGAAAGCGGCGGCCCAGAGAAACCCTCTTTATGTGGCTCTTTATATTTGCATGTTTCCACAGCTTGTGGCAGGGCCGATTGTCCGGTACAGCACGGTTGAAAAGCAGATGACACAGCGTCGGCATACTTGGAGGATGTTTTCGGAAGGGCTCAACCGTTTTATACTGGGCCTTGCCAAGAAGCTGCTCTTGGCCAATACTTTTGCGGTGGTAGCTGACAATGTGTATGGATTGACCGAAGCAGGGCATGAAGCGCTTACCGTTTCGGCGGCATTGGCCTGGATAGGATCCTTTGCCTATACGTTGCAGATATTCTTTGATTTTTCCGGTTACTCAGATATGGCGATCGGGCTTGGAAAGATTTTTGGTTTTACTTATGAGGAAAATTTTATCTATCCTTATATTTCCTGTTCCGTGAGCGAGTTTTGGCGGAGATGGCATATTTCCCTGTCAGCCTGGTTTCGTGAATACGTCTATTTTCCCTTGGGAGGCTCTAAGGTGGACAATAGGGATAAGATGGTACGGAATCTGTTGATCGTATGGCTTTTGACCGGGATTTGGCATGGGGCCTCGTGGACTTTCGTAATGTGGGGGCTGTTTCATTTTGTATGTATTCTGCTGGAACGCATATTTCTGCTTGAAAAGTGGAAGGGACCGTCTTGCATCAAACACATATATACGCTGCTTGTAGTGAACTTTGGCTGGGTTTTGTTTCGGTGCGAAAGCTATTACCAGTTTTTGGAGTATTTGGGCAATATGTTTCTGCTTAATCGAAACGGTCTCTTCTGCGAGACCGCCTGGATGTTCCTGCGGGAGTATGCGCTTATCTGGATTGCGGGAATTCTGGGCTGTCTGCCTGTAGCCCAATGGATCAAGAACCGGCTGAAAATGGCACATCCGTGTCTGGCGGCTGTTGTGGCGGGAGGGCTCTATCCTGCGGCAATGTGCGGGCTTTTGTTCGTATGTGTCTGCTATCTGGCGCGAAGCGGATACAATCCCTTTATTTATTTTCATTTCTAAAGATAAGGAGGCGGACATCATGGATCTGGCGGAGCGATTTGGAAAAACAGCTTTTACAGTTCTTGCGGTTGTTTTCCTATTGGGATATTCAATGGGAAATTTCTTTCATTCAGGAGGGGCAGTGATGGAAGCGATGGCGGAGGCGCGGCCGGGGAGCATTGGCGATATCATTGCCGCTGTGGACAATGCTGTCGTGGAAAGGATGTTATGGCGATATCCGTTTATAGAATGCTATGGAAGGATCCAGCTTGCCCAGGGAAAACATGAGATCAACAGTTTTGAAAGCGTGAAGGACAAGGCTGGATATCTTCACAGCGGAAACTTTTGGGTGGGTTTTCACGATGAGAGCAAAGAACTGGCGGTAAGGGTACGCCGTTTGCACGATTTACTGGTGGCACGTGGCACACAGGTCTGTTTTATTATGCCCCCTATGAAGGTGGCGGGGGAGGAAATGCGATATGAGGGAATTCCTTATAATGATTTTACCGGACAGGGAGACGAGATGCTGCGCTGGTTACGTTACTATGGCGTCCCGTGCCTGGATTTGCGGCAATCGTTCAAGGCACATGGTTTGTCTTATGGGGAGGCTTTTTTTAAGACGGACCATCACTGGACGCCGCGGGCAGCCTTTGCGGGTTTCTGCGATATGATAGAATGGCTCAATGGAACCTTTGGGACAGATTTCGATCCGGAAAATTTCTATCGTGATTTGGATAATTATACGATTCGGACTTACGAAAGGATCATGTTAGGTTCGCAGGGAAGAAACACGGGGGTGGACTATGCGGAGGGAATGGAGGATTATACGATCCTGATTCCCAAGGACGAGGGGAACTATAATTGGATTCGCGGCGATCTTAAGAGGGTAGAGGATGTGGGGGCGCTCAGCCGTTTGGAATTACTGGAGAATGCCGATGCAGTGAATCAGCAGGCGGGGTTAGAGAATCTGAGGGGATCGGACGGCCTGTTTACTGCGACTTTATTGAAGCTGCCGCAGGAGGAGCTAGAAGGGGAGGAGATTTACCACGGCGTTGCGGAAAAAACCTATCTAGAGGAAATTATGCCATATGATTTTATTCGGAATAATAACAGGACAGGGGATGGCATGTCGGTCCTTTTCCTGAGAGATTCGTATGCTTCCCCTGTAATTTCCTTTTTCGCGCAGTGTGTTTCGCAGGTGGAGGCGGCGTGGACGAACCAGTATGACAGCCAGACAATGGAATCGCTTTTGGCGCGGAAGGATTACGATTATGTTATCATTATGCTATATCCTGAAAATCTGAGTTATGAATTCTTCCCTTTTTGCGAAAGTGAGGAACTTCCATGAACCGGCTTCGATATCATGCGCTGTGGGCGACGCTGTTGCTTTGCAGTTTATTGGAGCTGCTGGGATGTACGCTTCCTTTGGAGGCCGGCAATGGGGTTTCGCTTCACGGACAGCTTCATGTCGAAGGCACCGGCCTTGTGGATGAGCGGGGACAGGCTACGATGCTGCGCGGCATGAGCAGCCATGGCATCGCATGGTATCCGCAATATCTGAATGGCGGGGCAATGAAGACACTGCGCGAATATGGCGCGAATCTTTTCCGCATTGCGGTGTATACGGAACCGAAAGGGGCTTATCTGGAGGATCCCAAACGCAGCTTGGATTATCTCTATATGGGTATGGAGAGCGCGTTGTCCCAAGATTTGTACGTCATTGTGGATTGGCATATTCTGGAAGACGGGAATCCGAATCAGTATGCGAAGGAGGCGGAATCCTTTTTTCGGGAAGTGAGCGCCCATTATGCTGATGAGCCGGGCGTGCTGTATGAGATCTGTAACGAACCCAATGGAGAGACCACGTGGGACGATATTGTGGAATATGCCGGACAGATTATTCCGGTTATTCGTGCTAATTCGCCGAACGCGGTGATCATTATCGGAACGCCGGACTATTGTACCAACTTCACAGGGCCGTTGGAGCAGCCGTTGGAATTTGATAATATTTTATATTCCCTACATCGCTATATCGATATATCTGTACCGGGCACCGGCGATGCGGGACAGCTTCCTGCGCTATTGGATCAAGGAATTCCGATTTTTGTCAGCGAGTGGGGCGTGTCTTGGGGGGAACAAGCCTATCTGGAAGAGGAAGCGGAGGACTCATCAGATATTGTAAACCCGGAACGTGCACAGCCCTTTATCGATTATATGGAAGGACACAATGTCAGCTGGGCCGGGTGGGCGCTAAGCAACAAGGATGAGTGGCACAGCGCTCTTCGGACGGACTGCGGGAAATTAAGCGGCTGGACGGAAGAAGATTTAACGGTGTCCGGCAGGCTGATGTTTGGAAATTTCAAAGGACATGGGCGGGAGGGATTAGCGGATGGATAGGGTCAAGAGATATATGGGCATGGTAATCCGTGTGACAGGTATCTGCGTACTGTGTACGGCGCTGACAGGGCTGTTGATGCTGTTTGAAGGAAAAGAAGCGGAGCACCAGGTCCGCGTCTTGTTCGCGGGGACAAAGGACGACGCAGACTGTGCAGTCCTGTTGAGCCTGGGCTACTGTGCCGTGATCGATACGGGAGAGGAACAGGATGGGGATCATATTCTTGCCCTTTTAAAGGAGGCGGGTGTGAACCGGATTGACTGCCTTATCCTTACCCATCCGGATAAAGACCATATCGGCGGCGCACCGGCCCTGCTGGAACAGATGCCGATACAACTGATCGTAGCGCCCTATTATAGTCAGCAGAACGACGATTATGATGCGCTTTTGGGTCAGGCCAAGGCGCTGGGAATCGATATCATGACGCCGGCGCGGAGCCGGGAACTAAACTATGGAGAGCTGTCTCTTAGGATTTGGCCGCCGCAGGAAGCCTATTATGAGCAGGATAACGATTATTCTCTTGCGGTGCTGGCCCAACACGGCGATGTGAAGATGTTTTTTGCTGGGGATGCCCAGAAGAAACGTATAAAAGAGCTGCTGACCTATCATTTGCCCCAAGTGGAATTATATAAGGTAAGTTACCATGGGCGTAATCTCAAGATAGGAGCGCGTCTGATCGAGGCCATTTGCCCAGAATATGCTGTCGTGACGGCAGAAGCGCCCGGAGGGCAGATAGAAAAGGCGCTGCTGTCGGCAGATTCGCAGATCATTTGCACCAGAGGGCGAGATGCGGTGTTTGTCAGTGACGGCAGAAGCCTGGTATTGGAATAACAGGAAAGCCGCAAGAGCTCCCCTCTGGCCGGTATTTTCTCAGTCTATTATATGTATATGGAGGTTCTGGAGGATGGGCCCAAACGGACGCCTGCGGGGAGAAAGAAGGATTCCCCGTTTTGACGATTGGCAACTGAAAAGAGCCGATTTTGCATATTCAGAATGGGAAGGACATATACATGTCTTAATCTGGAATGTCAAGGCGGCCCGATATGACGAATGCCCTTGCGAACCTATCCAATATCATCATTCCTGCGCTCATTTTCTATATCATAGGATATGGAATCATTCACCACACGAATGTGTATGAGGATTTTGTGAAAGGAGCGGAGGATGGCTTTCGAACGGTTATTAATATCATGCCCACATTGATCGGGCTGATGATGGCTGTGGGGGTTCTGCGTTCCTCCGGTTTCTTAACCTTTTTGGGGAATCTGCTGGGGATCCTCACGGAACCACTGGGGCTGCCGGCTCCGGTGGTTCCTGTGATCATCGTCAAGCTGTTTTCCTCTTCGGCCGCCACGGGCCTGGTATTGGATATATTTAAAAAGTATGGGACGGACTCCCTGATTGGGACGATGACCTCTATTCTATTGTGCTGTACGGAAACCTGTTTTTACACGATGAGCGTGTATTACATGGCGGCCAAGGTGACTAAAACCAGATACACGCTCACCGGCGCCCTTTTGGCCACGACAGCGGGGGTGGCGGCCAGCATCCTTTTGGCCAAAATTATGGCGGGATGAAGGAACAGAGCGGATATATGAATGAAAAATGTACATAAAATACAGGCGGTTTCGACCGAAACCGCCTGATAAAACGGTAAATGCAATGAATGGCGCGTTTGCCGTATGCCGATAGGCAAAGGTCATTTCGACACGAATTTCTGAATATATCCCATGATGAAGATGAACAGCACAATGGCGGGAAGCAGGAAGCTGACATAAAACCTGGCCCACTTAGGGAATTTCGTGCCGGAGCCAGCGTCCGCTTCTTCAATAAAGCGATCCCATCCCCATCCGTAGCGGCTGGTGCAGAAAAGCAGATATCCCAGGCTTCCCAGAGGCAACAGGTTATTGGATACGATGAAGTCCTCCAGATCCTGGATGGTGGAACCGGCTCCGAGAGGGGCGATGGCTCCCCAGAGATTAAATCCCAGTACGCAGGGAAGAGACAGGAGGATAAGAAGGACGAGATTGACTGCCACTGCCTTTTTCCTCTTCCATCCGAACAGATCTATGGAAAAACTGATGATATTCTCAAAGACGGCGATGATGGTGGACAGAGCGGCAAAGCTCATGAACAGGAAGAATAGCGTTCCGAAGAGCCGTCCCCCGGCCATTTGGTTGAAAATGTTGGGCAGGGTTACGAAAACCAGTCCGGGCCCCTCGCCGGGGTTCACCTGGAAGGCAAAACAGGCCGGGAAAATGACCAGTCCGGCCATTAGGGCCACCAGTGTGTCCAGAGCACAGATCCGGATGGATTCCCCAGTTAGGGTATGTTCTTTGGTGATATAGCTTCCGAAAATGGCCATGGCTCCAATTCCCAGGCTCAGGGTAAAGAAGGCCTGTCCCATGGCGGCGAAAACTACTTCAAACCAGCCGTATTCGGCAAATTTCCCAAAATCAGGAACCAGGTAAAACAGGAGGCCGTCCGCTGCGCCGGGCAGGGTGATGCTGCGGATGCATAGGATAAGGAGGATGAGGAACAGGGAGCCCATCATCACTTTAGTGATCCTCTCCACGCCTTTTTGAAGGCCGAGGCTGCAGACCAGGAAGCCCAAAAACACAGTGACCACCATCCAGAAAGACATGGGGCCGGGCTGGGAAAGAAGATCATTGAAGATTCCGCCCACCTCATCCGGGGTGAGACCCTTGAAATCCCCGCACATGGTTTTCCACACATAAGCCAGCATCCATCCGCCCACCGTGGTATAGAACATCATGAGCAGATAATTTCCCGCGATGGCGATAAAGGAAAGAAAGTGCCATTTGCTTCCGGCCGGCTCCAGAACATGGAAGCTTTTGGCGGCTGAACGTTGGCTGGCGCGGCCCACGGAAAATTCCATGACCATGATGGGAAGGCCCAGGATGATTAAAAATAAAAGGTAGACGAGTACGAAGGCAGCTCCGCCATACTTGCCAGTGATATAGGGAAAGCGCCATACATTTCCAAGCCCTACGGCGCAGCCGGCGGAAATCAGGATGAAACCCAGCCGGGATGAAAAGTTCTCTCTTTTTTCCATAATAATCTCATAAACTCCTTTGCGTTTCTCTAAAAAGTCTTTCCAGCACAGAGCGATGGAAACACTTTTGTTATGGCATTCATAACGCCTCTTTTCAGCTTATAAGAGAAAACGTTTTTCGTCAATAGCCTTTTTTCTTGAGAAAGCATCCGCCATGTGATAAGATAATTCGGTAAGCCCAAGATGGAAACTACGTTTCAAACTCTTTAGTTGGTGGCAGTATCGCAGGCTATGCCTGCGATATGCAGGGGTGTAAGGATGGAAGGATTGTCATTGGTGCATGCGGCTCTGCTTGGTGGAGGCCTTCTCGCCATGGCGCTGACCGGATACTTGGCGTTCAGAAGCCGAAGGAGAAAGCGGGTAAGCCATGAAATGGACGAGATGGAAGGGTATGAATTTGAATATTACTGTGCAAATCTTTTGGAAAACAGCGGATTTGATCAGGTGGAAGTAACCAAGAAAAGTGGCGATTACGGCGTGGATATCCTGGCGGAGAAGGATGGAATCACCTATGCGATACAGTGTAAATGTTATCACTCTCCCATCGGTATCAAAGCGGTACAGGAGGCCTATGCGGGCCGCGATTATTACGACAGGATGGTGGGGGCAGTGATGACGAACCAGTATTTCACCTCCGCGGCTGCGGAGGCTGCCGGAAAACTGAGGATTCTGCTGTGGGACCGGGGCTATATGGAAAGTATGGCGGAAGAGGCCGGCCGGCCGTTTTGAGAAAGAGATTCGGTCGGCAGGAAGGTTTAGACCCGCCGCAGGGCGGACAGGATTACAAGAGCAGGGATGGCAGCGGCAGGAATCCTGCCGGAAAGGCGGAAAAGGATATGGCCTTTGTGGAATTTGATAAGGTAAAAAAAACTTACCATATGGGCGAGGTAGACATAGAGGCGCTGCGGGATGTGAATTTCGAGATAGAGAAAGGAGAATTCTGCGTGATCGTGGGCGCTTCCGGCGCAGGAAAAACCACGATCTTGAATATCCTGGGGGGCATGGACACCCTATCCGGAGGAAGGGTAATGCTGGACGGGAAGGAGATCTCTTCCTATAATCAAAAGCAGCTAACCGCGTACCGGAGGTATGACATCGGATTTGTGTTTCAGTTCTACAACCTGATCCAGAATCTGACCGCTTTGGAAAATGTGGAGCTGGCCTCTCAGATTTCCAAGGCACCCTTGGATGCGGCACAGACGCTCAAGAAGGTGGGGCTTGGAGAACGGATGGGAAATTTCCCAGCGCAGTTGTCGGGCGGCGAACAACAGCGGGTGGCCATCGCCCGGGCACTGGCCAAGAATCCCAAGCTGCTTTTATGCGACGAGCCCACAGGGGCGTTGGATTACAATACGGGAAAGGCGGTGCTGAAATTGCTGCAGGATACCTGCCAGGATACGGGGATGACGGTGGTAGTAATCACCCACAATCAGGCGCTCACAGCCATGGCGGACCGAATTATTCGGGTGAAGAGTGGGACGGTGGGCAGCATGGAGTTGAATCGGGACATCGTACCGGTGGAAGAGATCGAATGGTAAGGGGTAACGGGAGAGCGTCGGCATGAACACCATGGTCAAGACTACATTAAGGGAAATACGAGAAAGCCTGGGGCGCTATATGGCGATCCTTGCCATTGTGGCGCTCGGGGTTGGCTTTTTTGTGGGCTTGAAGGTGACGAAGCCGTCCATGCTGCGAGCGGGAGGCGCCTACCTGGAGGAAAATAATCTTTACGATCTGCGCTTGCTGTCCACCGTGGGTTTTGGAGAAAAGGACGTGAAACGTCTGAACGGGGCGGAAGGAGTGGAGATCGCTGAGGGAGCTGTTTCCACTGATTTTCTGGCCGTGGAGGAGGACGGTTCGGAAAGCGTACTGCGCGCCCATTCCCTTTTATGGATCCAGAATCAGGTGGTGGTGAGTGCGGGAAGAAAACCACAGGCAGCGGACGAATGCGTGGTGGATGGGATGGCCTTTGGCCGGGACGCAATCGGAACCTCCATTCTGGTTTCCGAGAATAATGAAGAAGACGTGACGGACATGCTGCGGTATAAGGAATATAGGGTGGTGGGAATCTGTGACGCTTCCTATTATATTAATTATGAACGGGGAACCACGGCTTTAGGAAACGGGCAGCTGAAAGGTTTTGTATATATCCCGCAGGAGGGCTTTGACACCGATTATTATACGGAGGTCTTCATCCGGCTCAAGGAGCGTTATCCGCTGTACAGCCAGGGATATGAGGACTATATTGAGGATGCTATGGATTGGGCGGAGCCGTTATGTGAATCTCTGGCAGAAGAACGTTACGAAACCCTGCTGGAGGACGGCAAGTGGCAGATTGAGGATGGAGAACGGGAATTGGCCAAGCGGGAGGCGGATGCTGAGGAAAAGTTTGCGGATGCCAGAAAAGAGCTGATGGATGCGCAGGCCGAGATCGCGGATGCGGAGGCTGAAATTGCCGACGGCTGGGAGAAAATCGCGGACGGGCGTGCCGAGATCGCGGAAAACAGGCCGGATCTGGATGAGGCGCTTCGGGAACTCGAGGATGGACAGGCCGAAATCGCAGACGGCCTGGATCAGATTGCGGATAAGCGGACGGAATTCTCCGATATGGATGGGGAGGAGAAGGATGGCCTATTGGGAGGGCTGAACCTGAAGGAGGCTCAGGTAAAGGGAAAACAGGCTCAAGTGGAAGCGGGTCTGGCTCAAGCCAATATGGGTAAAAAACAGCTCCAGGCCGCGGAGGAGATGATTGCCCGTCAGGAGGACAGGCTTCGGGATGCGGAAAAAAAGCTGGCAGATGCCCGCAAAGAGGTGGAAGACGGCTGGGAGGAATATGAGGAAAACAGGCAGGAATTTCTGGAGGGAATGGAGGACGCCAGACAGGAATTGGAGGATGCCAGACAGGAGCTGGAGGAGTTGGAGGAACCGGACACTTACGTGCTGGGAAGGGATGCCAACATCGGCTATGCCTGTTTTGAAAATGATTCGGATATTGTGGAAGAGATCGCGGATGTGTTTCCCATCTTTTTCTTCTTAGTGGCGGCTCTGGTGTGCATGACCACCATGGCGCGCATGGTGGAGGAGCAGAGGACGCAGATCGGTGTATTCAAGGCCCTGGGATATGGAAAGGGCACGATCATGGGAAAATATCTGTTCTACTCCGGGAGCGCTGCGCTGCTGGGCGGCCTGCTCGGTTTCCTGGCGGGTTCCACCGTGTTTCCGCTGGTGATCTGGTCGGCCTATCGGATCATGTACCGCATGGGAGAGTTGCAGCTCGTCCTGTACTGGAAAATGGGACTGCTTGCCCTGTTGGCTGCGGCCTGCTGTTCTATGGGAACTACTGTTGCCACCTGCCGTTATGAGCTGGGCAGCGTGGCGGCGCAGCTCATGCGCCCGAGGGCGCCGAAGAGCGGAAAACGGATCTTTTTGGAGCGGTTTCCCTGGCTGTGGAACCGGATGAAATTTTTGATGAAGGTTTCGGCCAGGAATATTTTTCGCTATAAACAGCGGTTTTTCATGATGGTTTTCGGGATCGGCGGCTGCACGGGGCTTCTTCTTACGGGATTTGGAGTGAAGGATTCCATCGGCAGCATCACCGTTCATCAGTATGAAGAGATTCAGCTAAACGATCTGAGCGTGCTTTTTGACAAAGGATATGGGCAGACGGCTACGGCCGAATTTGAACGCTGCGCAGCGGAGTATGCGGAAGCGTATGGTGTCGTCTTTGAGGGAAGCGTGGATGTGAAGGGCGCTGCAGGGACGAAGAGCGCCACTCTGGTCATTCCGCAAAGACCGGAGGAAATCAATACCTATCTGGATCTTCACACTGCCGAAAAGGAATCTTTGGCTTGGCCGGAGGCAGGCGAAGTGATTTTAACGGAAAAGCTGGCGAGGAAATGCGGCGTGGCGGTTGGCGACCGTGTGATTCTAGAAGACGAGGACTACAATACGCTGGAGGTGACGGTCTCCGGCATCTGTGAGAACTATATTTTCAATTATGCCTATCTTTCTGCGGACACCTGGAAGGAACAGACAGGGGAGGAACCCGTCTATAAATGTACTTATCTGAATGTGAAAGAGGGAAAGAACGTTTATGCGGCGTCTGCGGCTTTTATGAATTGCGATGGCGTGGCATCCGTGACGACCTATGAGGATATGGAGGCGCGTTTCGGCAGCATGATTCAGAGCCTGGATTATGTAGTGGCTCTGATTATCTTCTGTGCGGGTTCCCTGGCTTTCATCGTTCTGTATAATCTGACCAATATCAACATTACGGAGAGACTGCGGGAGATTGCAACCATTAAGGTGCTGGGTTTTTACCGGAAGGAAACAGCCATGTATGTGTTCCGGGAGAATCGGATCCTTACGGCGATCGGCATCCTGGCAGGCTTGGTTATCGGGAAATACCTGCACCGGTTCGTGATGTACAAGATCGATGTGGAAGCCATCGCCTTCGATGTGCGTATCGCGCCGAAGAGCGTCTTATATAGTATTGTGTTGACGTTTGTATTTGCAGGCGTTGTCAACCGGGTGATGAATCGAAAGCTGGATGAAATTAACATGGCGGAGTCCATGAAATCTATCGAGTAAAGGCGGGCTTTTGTCAAAGGGCCGGCCCATCGTTATCGTTCCTGCCCTGCCGGGGCCTTGGCAGAGCAGGAACGGTAACGATGAGCTGGCGGTGGAGAGGCTATATATGGATGAAAACAGTGGAAAGGCGATTAAGGGAGGTACTTGTGTTGGATATCCATGAAACATTAAACGATCTGTTGGTAAATTTATTCCGCAATATCAATTCCATTGAAGAAAAGGCCGTCCGTGCCGGGGAATATAAGGATTTAACCACCAATGACATGCACGTAATCGAAGCGATCGGACTGGGGGAGCCGAGGAATATGACCTCGGTGGCCAGGCAGCAGTCCGTCACCACGGGCACGCTCACCATTTCCATGAACAACCTGGTAAAAAAAGGCTATGTGGTGAGAGCGCGCAGCGAGGAGGACCGGCGGGTGGTGCTGGTATCCCTGACGGAAAAGGGGAAACGTGCCTTTGGGCAGCATAAGCAGTTCCACGACCAGCTGATACGGGAGGTGGTGGACGGACTGGACGGACAGGAGCAGGAGATCCTTCAACGGTCACTGGCAAACCTGATGGGGTATTTCCATCGGCTTCAGGAAAAATAGGTTTGCCATGGAAGCGGAAAGGCCCTCTTCCACGGGCGTTTCGGTCTCCCGCCCCTTTAATAGCCGTTCCAGATTCCCGAAGTCGGAGGGTCCCGCCTGGAGGAGGAAGGTGTGGAAGCGCAGGGGCGTATAGGCATCGCCCCATACTGCGCGTGCCTGTTCTTGCAGTGAAAGGATCTCCAGATATCCCAGATAATACTTCAAATAAGTGGTGGGTTCCATGCGGATATAGTTGTAAATGGAAGCCGATGTTTCTTGTTGGGTGATGCCAAAGGCAGAAAGGGAGCGCAAAACGTCCTGACGGTCTGCGCCGTAATAATGGATGGCGAGATCCAGCAGGCAGTACAGGTTTACCTGGAGGTTTCGTTCCAGGCGTGCGATTTGTACCAAAAGCAGGTCGTTTTCCGATCCTCCGCTTTGCGTGAGCAATTCAGCTGCGTAATCATAGGAGATATTTTCCACATAGTAAGCCCAGCCCTCCACGTATCCCCCAAAGGAAAGCACATTTCGGACGGGATTATCCGTGGAGGCATTTTCATGGGACTGGCTGTAGACGGTCTGGTACAAATGGCCGGGATATCCCTCGTGGGCCAGGGTGGTGTAAAGCTCCAGTCCGGGGGGCGTGGAAGCATTGTTGATGTAGATCACATTGCGTCCCAGATCGTCGAGTGGAGGCGTTAAATAAAAGGCTGGGCTCGTATATTCTTCCATGGAAGGCGCCACCGCCTTTGTGATGCACGTAAACGTACTGCCAGAAAGCGCGGGAATTGCCGGAAAATCCGTCGAAATTCGTTCCTGCAGGTCGGTTAGGATTTCCTGAGGATCCAGCAGGGGAAACGCGGAGAGGGACAGGGTCTGCGGCATTCCTCCGGTCTGCTCCCGATACCGGGCCAAAAGCTCCTGCAATTGGGAAAGGAGGGATTGGAATTGGGCAGAAAGCAATTCGTTTACCTCTTCAGGCGTCCGCCTGGTGCCTGTATTCCTGCGCAGGAGATAGGTATAATAGGCGCTTCCGCCCGTCGCCTGGCAGACGCTTCCTTCCAGGCTGCCGCTGTCGGAGAGGAGAAAAATGTCGTCAGCCAGGGCTACATATGCCGGAGCAACGACGGTACGCAGCAACCGGTCATCCTCCGATATCAGGGATTCCCTTTGGGAAGCGTCTATGACGCCGGAGGCGATCAATTCCTCCAGCCTTTCCGCAAAGGTGACCTGAAGAAAATGACTTCCATTTTCAAGAAGGCCAGGATCCATGATTTGATCACATTGCTTCACCACTGCCGTCGCATCGGCCTGTGACATGAACAGGCCGGCGGCGGCTTTTTCTTTTTCATACTGCGCCAGACCTTCCAGGTAGGCTGGAACGCTTTCCAGGATGTCCATATAATCTTCCAAATCCTGTGCGGTGCGGAAGGTATATTCGGCCAATAGAATGGGAAGCTGCGTATGCATGCCGGAGGTGGGGGAAAGCGGCTCCTCAAAATACGCACACCTGGTCCCTGCCAGTTCATTTTCCAGGTAGGGGATCAGAAGGGAGAGGGTATAACGGTCATACCGGTTCAGGCGTTGGGGATTGATTTCCCGCAAGGCTGCAAGGAGGTTTTCCAGGGCGGCTCCGGTTTCCCGCTGTCCGTCTGCCGTATAGACGGGTAGACAGGCCGGATGGGGCGGATCGAGATAGGGAGAAGGATCCGCCAACGTATAGTGTAGGCTCAGACTGTCGCCGGACAGGGAGGCGGAGAAAAATTCTTCCGTAATTTGGTTAAAACGGCGGGAGTCTGAGGTGAGCAGAGTATAGAGGAAGAAGGCGGCAAAAAGGAAGGCGGCCGCTGCTGGGAGCAAAAAGGCAAGTCTTTTTTTCAATGTGGTTTTCCTGCGGTGAGTTTGTTATAGTCTATGAGGCTATAGGTGGATTCATGACCTGATGTACGGATGATCCGACAACCAGGCGGTGCAGGTGTTGTTTACTGCTTTTGGGGAGGGGATGGATTGGAGGATTCTAAAGTGGGATATAGCTTGTATAGATACAACTTTCAGAAATGTATGAAAAGATTTGATGACATACCTTGACATGGCGGAATGGAAAAGATATATTATAAGAGGAAGATATTATTGAAAATATGCGAAAGATTGAGATAGATATAAAAAATAGATACAACTTTGGCTTTGAAAATACAACTAATGGTGAGATGCGACTTTGGCCAAACGAAAACGTGTCCCGGATGAATCCCCACAGTCGGCCAATACCGGACGGAACCGTGGCGGAGTCAAAGGAGCAGCTAGCCCTTCAGGCGTTTGGCGCAGGCTCTGGAAGGGGGAGGGAACTTGGGAGAGAATGCAAAGTACCAAAAGGTCGTGGATTGGATACGGCAGCAGGTGGAAGAAGGAGCGTATAAGTCCGGAGAGAAGCTGAAGTCAGAAAATGAACTATGCCAAATGTTTGGTCTTAGCCGACAGACAGTCCGTCATGCGCTGGGAATTCTGGAAGAAGAAGGGATGGTTGTGCGGCGGCGGGGAAGCGGCACTTATATCGGCGACGGCCGCTTTGCGGGAGCGGTGGGACGCACGAGGATTGCGGTGGTAACCACCTATGTGGACAGCTATATTTTCCCCCGGACGATCCGGGGCATTGAAAACTATCTGTTTGAAAGGGGATATTCGGTACAGATCGCTTTCACCAGCAATCTTCTGGAACGGGAACGGGTGATTCTGGAGGATCTGGCGGAACGGGACGACGTGGCGGGCATTATTATAGAAGCTACCAAGAGCGGACTGCCAAACCCCAACCTCCCGCTGATCAGAAGGATTTGCGAACAAAACATACCGGTTTTATTCATCAACAGCTTTTATCCGCAGCTCTCCCTTCCCCATGTGACGCTGAATGACAGGCTGGCGGCTGAGCTGGCGGTAAAGTATCTGGCGGATGCGGGGCACCGCAAGATCGGCGCCCTGATGAAGTTTGACGATGGGCAGGGACATCTGCGGTATGCGGGCTATCTGGACACCTGTAGGAGGCTAGGCATTCCGGCAGGGGACGAAAGGATGGTCTGGCTGGATACGGAAGGCGAAGCCCATTTACATGACTACCGAGATCGGATCCTACGGAATTTCAAAGACTGTACGGCTGTTTTATGCTATAACGATAAGCTGGCCATCCGATTGGAAGCCCTTTTGAAGGAAGAGGGGATCGGGGTGCCGGAGGATCTCTCCCTGATCAGCATTGACGATTCAGAACTGGCCAGGCTGGCGGATACCAAGCTTACAAGTGTGCGCCACCCCACGGACCGACTGGGGGAAAAAGCGGCGGAGAACCTTCTTTCTATGATAGGTAATAAAAATTTTGACGGAAACTATGAATTCGTCACGGAAATCGTGGAACGGGATTCTGTAAAAAAATTGTGACAGGCCGCAAAGAAAGGCGGCAGAAAGCGAGGTAACGATGAAAACAGGAGCCGATTACAAGTTTTGGTTCGCCACTGGATCCCAGGATTTGTACGGGGATGAATGCTTGAGGAAGGTGGCGGAGCATTCTGCGAAAATCGTGGAGGCGCTGAACGCCTCGGGAAGGCTTCCCTTTGAAGTGGTTTTAAAACCTACCCTGATCGATCCGGCCAGCATCCGCCGGACATTGAACGAGGCAAATGCGGCCGAGGACTGTGCAGGCGTGATTACCTGGATGCACACCTTTTCCCCGGCAAAGATGTGGATTTTAGGCTTGAAGGAATACAGGAAGCCTTTGTGCCATCTGCATACCCAGTTTAACGAGGAGATTCCCTATGATACCATCGATATGGATTTCATGAATGAGAACCAATCCGCGCATGGCGACAGGGAATACGGCCATATCGTGAGCCGTATGGGGATTGAACGCAAAATCATCGTGGGGCACTGGGCCAACCCGGCGGTACAGGATAAAATCGGCGGATGGATGCGGACGGCTGTGGGTATCATGGAGTCTTCTCACATAAGGGTTTGCCGCATCGGCGATAACATGAATAATGTGGCGGTCACTGAAGGCGACAAGGTGGAAGCGGAAGTAAAATTCGGCTGGGAAGTGGATCACTACTGTGTGAACGATGCAGTGGAATATGTGGATGCGGTGGCCGAAGGGGATGTAAACGCGCTTGTGGAGGAATACTACGGCAAATATTCGATCCTTTTAGAGGGCAGGGATGCCGGGGAATTCAGGGAGCATGTGGCGGCTCAGGCCAGAATCGAAATCGGGTTGGAAAAATTCCTGGAGGAAGGAAACTATCAGGCAATCGTCACCCACTTCGGCATGCTGGGAGGCCTGAAGCAGCTTCCGGGCCTGGCCATCCAGAGGCTGATGGAAAAGGGCTACGGCTTCGGCGGCGAAGGGGACTGGAAAACGGCGGCCATGGTGCGTTTGATGAAGATTATGACTGCAGGTATTCCGGATGCGAAGGGAACTTCCTTTATGGAAGATTATACATACAATCTGGTCCCTGGGAAGGAAGGGATTCTGCAGGCCCACATGTTGGAGGTATGCCCTACGATCGCGGAGGGGCCGATCTCCATTAAGGTTCAGCCCCTGAGCATGGGGAACAGGGAGGATCCGGCCCGTCTGGTATTCACTTCCAAGACAGGCCCGGCGGTGGCCACTTCCCTGATCGACCTGGGTAATCGTTTCCGCCTGATCATCAATGCGGTGAACTGCAAAAAGTGTGAAAAGGAAATGCCCAAGCTTCCTGTGGCCACGGCCTTCTGGACGCCGGAACCTTCTCTGGAAGTGGGAGCTGAAGCTTGGATCCTGGCGGGCGGCGCCCATCATACAGCGTTTTCCTACGACCTTTCCGTGGAACAGATGGCAGACTGGGCGGATGCTATGGGTATTGAGAGCGTGATTATTGATCGGGATACCACCATTCGGAGCCTGAAGAACGAACTGAGATGGAACAGCGTGGCATATAGATAATTGATAGGCGAGCTGAAGCGGACAGACGGGAGCAAGGGTGAGTGCACAGAACGCTTTCCCCTTCCTGATTGATAGGCGAGCTGAAGCGGGCAAGCGGGAGCGGGGTGAAAGAGGAGAACGCTTCCCCTGCCCCAATTGATAGGCGTGCAAAAGCGCGCGGATAGGAGCAAAGTATGGAAAATATCAAACGGATGATACAAGACGGCAGAACCGCCCTTGGCATTGAATTCGGTTCCACCAGAATCAAGGCGGTTCTGGTGGGAGAGGATAACAAGCCCATTGCTGCCGGCAATCATGAGTGGGAGAACCGTTTTGAAAACGGGATTTGGACCTACAGCCAGGAGGACATCTGGACAGGCCTTCAGGACAGCTACAGCGAGATGGCAAAGGATGTACAGGAAAAGTACGGCATAACCCTTACTACGGTGGGAGCCATCGGTTTCAGCGCCATGATGCACGGCTATCTGCCCTTTGATGAGGCGGGGAAATTGCTGGTGCCCTTCCGTACCTGGAGAAATACCATCACAGAGGAAGCCTCCGTGAAGCTGACGAAAGAATTCGGATTCAATATTCCCCAAAGGTGGAGCATCGCCCATCTCTACCAGGCGATTCTGAATCGGGAAGAGCACGTGAAGCAGATCGCCTTTCTGACCACGCTGGAGGGATATGTCCACTGGAAGCTGACAGGGAGAAAGGTGATCGGCATCGGAGAGGCGGCGGGCATGATGCCCATCGATCCCGGAACCAGGCATTACAGTACGCATATGATCGATACCTTTGAAGGACTGATCGCGGAGGAAAACTTCCCCTGGAAGCTGATCGATATTCTGCCGGAAATCCTAGTGGCGGGAGAGGAAGCAGGACGGCTGACACAGGAAGGAGCTAAGCTTCTGGACGTGTCCGGGAACCTGCAGGCAGGTATTTCCCTTTGCCCGCCGGAGGGAGACGCTGGAACGGGTATGGTGGCTACGAACAGCGTGGAGGTGAGAACCAGCAACGTGTCAGCGGGTACCAGCGTATTCGCCCAGGTGGTTTTAGAGGGCGGTTTAAAAAAGGTACATCCGGAAATCGATATCGTGAGCACGCCTGACGGGAATCCGGTGGCTATGGTGCACTGCAATAACTGTACCTCGGATCTGAACGCTTGGATCAACCTGTTTGAGGAATTTACGCAGGCCTTCGGAATGAAGGTGGACAAAAACGAGCTGTATGGGACGCTGTACCGCAAAGCGTTGGAGGGCGATCCGGACTGCGGCGGCCTGTTGGCTTATAATTACTTTTCCGGGGAACATATCACTGGATTTGAGGAAGGCCGTCCGTTATTCGTGCGGAATCCGGAGAACCACTTTAATCTGGCGAACTTCATGCGTGTCCATCTGCTCACCTCCCTTGGAGCGCTGAAAACCGGGCTGGATATCCTGCTGAAGGAGGAAGGCATCCGGATCGACCGGATGATCGGCCATGGCGGACTGTTCAAGACCAAAGAGGTGGGACAGAAGCTGATGGCGGCAGCGGTGAATACTCCTGTGACGGTGATGGAAACCGCAGGAGAAGGCGGCGCCTGGGGAATCGCCGTGCTGGCGTCCTACATGATCCGGAAACAGGAGGACGAAAGCCTGTCCTCTTTCCTGAACCGCGCGGTATTCGCAGGACAGGAGGGCGTGGAGATTGCCCCGCATGAAAAGGATGTGGAGGGCTTCAATATTTTTGTGAAACGGTATGCCGCGGGCCTTGCCATCGAAAGGGCGGCAGTGGAAAATCTGATTTGATGTGGAGGGCGTTATGTTAGAAGAATTAAAGAAAAGGGTCTATGAAGCCAATATGCTTCTTCCCAAATACGGACTCGTTACATTTACCTGGGGAAACGTGAGTGAGATTGACCGGGAAAGCGGCTTGTTTGCCATTAAGCCCAGCGGCGTGGAGTATGATAAGCTTTGCTGGGAGGATATGGTGATCGTGGATTTAGAGGGCAGGAAAGTGGAAGGAAGATATAATCCCTCCTCGGATACCGCCACCCATGTGGAACTGTACAAAGCATTTACGCAGGTGGGGGGGATCGTCCATACCCATTCCCCTTATGCCACAAGCTGGGCGCAGGCGGGGCGTTCCATCCCCTGCTACGGAACCACCCATGCGGATTATATCTATAGGGAGGTGCCCTGCGTCAGGTGCCTGACCAAAGAGGAGATTGAAGACGCCTATGAGGAAAATACAGGGCATCTGATCGTAAATGAATTCATGGCCTTGGGAAAGGATCCGGTGGCCGTCCCGGCGGTGCTCTGTAAGAACCACGGTCCTTTTACCTGGGGAAAGGATGCGCACGAGGCCGTGCATAACGCGGCGGTGCTGGAAGAGGTGGCGAAAATGGCCTACCGCACCGAGATCATCCAACCTCATGTCCAGCCGGCGCCAAGGGAGCTGCAGGATAAGCATTATTACAGAAAGCACGGAGCAAATGCTTACTATGGACAAAACGGATAAAATAGGATAGACTGTCACTTGGGGTATTGTTTATTATAAGTGAGAATAAAATCTGTCTCTCTAAAGCGTCTTTGTATAGACCTATCGCGCAGAATACAGATGGCGTGTATTTCGGTGAGGTCGAGAAAAGGCGCTGGGGGACGGCTAAAAGGATGGAGGAGAGAATAAATGGAAAATCTGGAACTCGCCAAATTGGCGAATGAGATCCGCAAGGGGATCATTACAGGTGTGCACAGCGCAAAAGCAGGGCATCCCGGCGGCTCTCTTTCCGCGGCGGACATATTTACCTATCTATATTTTGAAGAAATGAACGTAAATCCAAAAGAACCCGAAGATCCGGACAGGGACCGCTTTGTGCTTTCCAAGGGCCATACTGCGCCGGGACTGTATTCTACTCTGGCTCACAAGGGATATTTCCCGGTGGAGGATCTGGCCACCCTGCGTAAACTGGGCTCATACCTGCAGGGGCACCCCTGTAAACAGCATGTACCCGGCGTGGATATGTCCACAGGCTCCCTAGGTCAGGGCATCTCCGCTGCGGTGGGTATGGCGCTGGGCGGTAAGATGGATCAAAAGGATTTCCGTGTCTATACGCTTCTGGGAGACGGGGAAATCGAAGAGGGACAGGTGTGGGAAGCGGCCATGTTCGCAGGTTTCCATAAGCTGGACAATCTGGTGGTGATCGTGGATAATAACGGCCTGCAGATCGACGGGCCTGTGGATCAGGTCTGCTCGCCTTATCCCATTGACAAGAAATTCGAGGCGTTTAATTTCCATGTGATCAACGTGGACGCCCACGATTTTGACGCACTCCGAGCGGCTTTTGCAAAAGCGCGGGAAACGAAGGGAATGCCCACAGCGATCGTGGCCCACAGCCTGAAGGGGAAGGGCGTTTCCTTCATGGAGGGGCAGGTCGCTTGGCATGGGACGGCTCCCAATGACGAACAGTATGCGGTGGCCATGGCAGATTTGGAGAAAGTGGGTGAAGCGTTATGTCAGAAGTAAAGAATGGCACGAAAATCGCAACCAGGGAAGCTTACGGCAAAGCGCTGGCTGAATTCGGTGCAAAATATGAAAATCTCGTGGTGCTGGATGCAGATCTGGCCAATGCCACTAAGACGAATACTTTCCAGAAGGCGTTCCCGGATCGGCATATCGACTGCGGCATTGCGGAATGCGATATGATGGGAATTGCGGCTGGGCTTTCCACTGTGGGAAAGATTCCCTTTGCCAGCTCTTTTGCCATGTTTGCGGCGGGCAGAGCCTATGAGCAGGTGCGCAATTCCATCGGTTATCCCCATTTGAATGTGAAGATCGGAGCCACCCATGCGGGAATCACTGTGGGCGAGGACGGCGCTTCCCACCAGTGCCTGGAAGATATTGCTTTGATGCGCGTGATCCCCGGTATGGTGGTGATCAACCCAAGCGACGCGGTGGAAGCGCGGGAAGCGGTGCGCGCGGCGATCGAATATGAAGGCCCTGTATATCTGCGTTTCGGACGTGCGGCCGTCCCGGTGATCAATGACGAAGATGGCTACCAATTCGAAATCGGAAAGGGCGTGCTCCTGCGGGAAGGCAGCGACGTAACGATCGTCGCCACGGGCATCTGTGTGTGCGAAGCCCTGGAGGCGGCGGACAAGCTGGCAGCGGATGGGATCAGCGCAGAAGTGATCAACATCCATACCATCAAGCCCCTGGACGAGGAGTTGATTGTGCGTTCAGCGAAGAAAACCGGCCGGGTGGTGACGGCAGAGGAACATTCCGTCATCGGCGGTCTGGGCGGCGCCGTGTGTGAAGCGCTTTCTGAAAAGGCTCCGGTACCTGTGCTGCGCATTGGTATGAACGATATCTTCGGAGAATCCGGCTCCGCAGGGGCCCTGGTGGCGAAGTACGGTCTGGATGCGGAAGGTATTTACGGGAAGGTAAAAGAATTCGTTAAATAAAGACGCTTGGCTGGGAAAGGTTATCCAATGAATATTTTATCACCATCGATCCTGGCCGCGGACTGCGCCAGGTTGGGAGAGCAAATCGACCTGGCGCATGGGGCGGGCGCCAAATATCTGCATATCGATATTATGGATGGCATGTTTGTTCCGGCTATTTCCTTTGGCATGTGCGTGGTCTCTTCCCTGCGAAAGGCCACGGGCATGGTATTTGACGTACACCTGATGGTGGAGGATCCCATCCGGTATGTGGAGGAATTCGCATCCGGAGGGGCTGATATCATCACGGTGCATCTGGAAGCATGTCGGGACGTGGGACAGACCCTGGAGCGGATTCGCAGCCTGGGAAAACGGGTAGGCCTTTCCATTAAGCCTGCCACCCCTGTATCGGAGGCGGCACCTTACCTGGATCGAATCGATATGCTGCTGATCATGACGGTGGAACCAGGTTTCGGGGGCCAGAAATATATTGCGGCGTCTACAGAGAGAATTCGGGAAGCCCGCCGAATCATAGCGGATAGAGGATTGGATGTGGACGTGGAGGTGGATGGCGGCATTACAAGGGACAACCTGAAGGAGGTTCTTGAGGCCGGGGCCAATGTGATCGTGGCGGGCTCTGCAGTGTTTTCCGGGGACATTGCGGAAAATGTGCAGGGAATGATGGAAACGATGGAGACGGGCGTGTGAGTCTCCTTTGCGCCTTTGGGATCGAACGCAAAGTTCCCTGGATGGTGGAGCAGCCTGGCGGCAGATGGCGGTCAGGCTGAGAAATGGCCTATAGCCCTTTTTAACCATGAATTTATGCCCTCTAAAACGGGCAGGAAGGTTATCATGAAGATTGTCATAACGCCCCCTTTCACAGGAAAGCAGCGGGAACGGATCAGGAAGGCTGCGGGGGAAGGAACGGAACTGTTCTTTTGTGAAAAAGAGAAACTGACGGAAGAGCTGCTGGCGGATACAGATGTGCTGCTGGGCAATCCCGAAAGACCGGAGCAGGTGAAGCAGGCGAAAAAACTCAAGTGGCTGCAGCTGAATAATGCGGGGACGGAAGGATACTGCGCGCCCGGTATGCTGCCCGAGGGGGCCGTTTTGACCAATGCCACGGGAGCCTATGGCCTTGCCATTTCAGAACACATGATTGCCTGCCTTTTTATGCTTCGTAAAAAACTGCATTACTATTATGCCAATCAAATGAGCCATTTATGGAAGAGCGAAGGGCATGTGGGAGTGGTTCGGGGAAGCACTGTTTTGGTGATCGGCCTGGGGGACATCGGAACAGCGTTTGCCGGGAAGATGAAGGCATTAGGCTGCTATGTGATCGGTGTGAAGCGTCGTTTGGGCCGTAAACCCGCGGAAGTGGATGAACTGTGGGGAATGGATGAGTTAAGCCGTCTCTTGCCCCGGGCCGATGTTGTGGCAATGAGCCTTCCGGGAAACGCATCCACCTATCATACGCTGAACCGGGAGCGCATCGCGCTCCTCGGACCGAATACGATCGTGTTGAATGTGGGCCGGGGAACGGCCGTCGATACGGATGCCCTGAGCGATGCCTTGTATGCCGGCAGGATCGCGGGCGTGTCCCTGGACGTGACGGATCCGGAACCCCTCCCTGCAGACCATCCACTGTGGGATGCGCCTGGCGCTGTGATCACGCCCCATGTTTCCGGCGGATATTCGCTCCCGGAAACCCTGGAGCAGATTGCCGATATTTTTGCGGATAATCTCAGCCGTTATCTGCGGGGAGAAGAACTGCTGCATGTTGTGGATTTGGAAACGGGATACTGCAGGTAGGGATTTTACCGTTTTATCCGTCTAGCGGCCAACCCTTTTACGAATTTGACAATACTGAAAAGATGTGCTAATCTAAAACTAATCTTCGTCAAAGGCCTGGACATGCGTCCTTTACCAGGCGAAGCAGTATATGAGAAACGCGATGAGAAAGAGAGTACATCCGTGGAAGCTTTACAGAGAAGGCCTCATGTGGCAAAGACAGAGCGCACATGCTGAGAGAGGACGAGGGAAAACGGATGGAAAATGGCTTTTCGAGCAGCGCACCGAACCGTACCGGATAGGGACGGCAAGGCTGCGACAGGCGCCGCCTGTTATAGCGGCAGGGTATCAGGCCGCAAAGAGGCTGCGTACCTGCGAAGGCCCTGTCTGTGAGGATCGGGTGAAGAGAAGTGGTACCACGGGTGAACAGCCCGTCTTCTTGTTTTAACAAAAGCTTAAAACAGGGGGACGGGCTTTTGTTATTCGTCCGGGATGCTATGCAGCCCGGCGGTTTTTCCCCATACAGGAAAGGAGAAAAGAACGATGGGAAAGGGAAAGTTCTATATGACCACTGCCATTGCTTATACCTCCGGAAAGCCGCATATCGGCAACACCTACGAGGCAGTATTGGCGGACAGCATCGCAAGATTTAAGCGGAAAGAGGGCTATGAGGTGTTCTTCCAGACCGGAACGGATGAACACGGGCAGAAGATTGAAATTAAGGCTGCGGATGCAGGGGTGACGCCTCAGGAATATGTGGACAAGGTGGCCGGTGAGGTGAAAAGGATCTGGGATCTGATGGGAACCTCCTATGACAAATTCATCCGTACCACGGATCCGGATCATGTGGCCCAGGTGAAGAAAATTTTCAAGAAGCTGTATGATCAGGGAGACATTTATAAAGGACATTATGAAGGGCTCTATTGTACGCCCTGTGAATCGTTCTGGACGCAGTCCCAGTTGGTGGACGGCAAATGTCCGGACTGCGCAGGCGAAGTAAAGCCGGCCAAGGAAGAGGCCTATTTTTTCAAGATGAGCAAATATGCAGATAGGCTGATCCGGCATATCAATGAGCATCCGGAGTTTATTCAACCCGTTTCCCGGAAAAATGAGATGATGAATAATTTCCTGCTCCCTGGCCTGCAGGATCTGTGCGTATCCAGAACGTCATTCAAATGGGGTGTTCCGGTGGACTTTGACGATAGACATGTGGTCTATGTGTGGTTGGATGCCTTGACGAACTATATTACAGGCATCGGCTATGATGCACAAGGGAATAGCACACAGCAGTACGGGAAACTGTGGCCCGCTGATCTTCACCTGATCGGAAAGGATATTATCCGTTTCCATACGATCTATTGGCCTATTTTCCTAATGGCGTTGGGAGAGCCCCTGCCAAAACAGATTTTCGGCCATCCCTGGCTCCTGCAGGGAGACGGGAAAATGAGCAAGTCCAAGGGGAACGTGATGTATGCGGACGATCTTGTGAATCTGTTCGGCGTGGATGCGGTTCGCTATTTCGTGCTCCATGAGATGCCCTTTGAGAACGATGGAGTGATCAGCTGGGAGCTGATCGTGGAACGGATCAATTCGGAACTGGCGAATACGCTGGGCAATTTGGTGAACCGGACGATCTCCATGAGCAATAAATACTTTGGCGGGATCGTGGAGGATAAGGGCGCAGCCGAGGCGGTGGACGAGGAATTGAAGGCCGTTGTGACAGCAACTTATGGGAAAGTCAGCGCCAGGATGGAAGAGCTACGCGTGGCGGATGCCATGACGGAAATCTTTGCCCTGTTTAAACGGTGCAATAAATATATCGATGAGACCGAACCCTGGGCCCTGGCAAAGGATGAGGCGAAACGGGACAGGTTGGCTACCGTACTGTACAATCTGGTGGAAGGGATCACCATAGGCACTTCCCTGCTGGAGCCCTTTATGCCGGAAACAGCGGGTAAGATTGCGGCACAGCTTGGCGCCTCGCTGCCTTCCTTTGAAGAATGCGGTTCTTTCGGACATTATCCAAGTAAAACAAAGCTCACGGATAAGCCGGAAATCCTGTTCGCGCGGCTGGATATAAAGGAAGTGGTGGAAAAGGTGGACGTTATGTTTGGAGCAGGAAAAGCGACTGAGGAGGCCGGGGAGACCGCCAAGGAGTCAGAGGATGTGCCGGTGATCGATATAGAACGTAAAGGGGAGATCACCTACGACGATTTTGCTAAGCTGCAATTTCAGGTGGGAGAAATCATATCCTGCGAGGAAGTGAAGAAATCCAAAAAACTGTTGTGTTCCAAGGTGCGCGTGGGCAGTGAAGTGAAACAGATCGTATCCGGCATCAAGGCGCATTACAGCGCCCAGGAAATGGTTGGTAAAAAGGTGATGGTGTTGGTGAACCTAAAACCTGCTACCCTGGCCGGTATTGTGTCGGAAGGCATGCTGCTGTGCGCGGAGGATGCACAGGGAAATCTTGCATTGGTGACGCCGGAAAAGGAAATGCCGGCAGGAGCTGAAATCTGCTGACCGGGCGGGAAGGACTGACGATGGATAAAAGGGAATTTTACTATGATTCCGCGGATGGAAAGACCAGGATCCATGCAGTGGAATGGATTCCAAAGAATGCCCCCTGCTGTGTGCTCCAGATCGTGCACGGAATGGCGGAATATGTGGACAGATACGACAGGCTGGCTGTGAGCTTGGCAGAGAAAGGGATCTTGGTGACAGGAAATGATCACCTGGGGCATGGCAAAAGCGTGGCAGAGGGAATGCCTTACGGCTTCTTTTGCAGTGAGAATGCGCCGGATCGGGTGGTGGAGGACGTGCACAGCCTACGCCGGAGGATCCAGGAAGAATATCCGAATATCCCCTATCTGCTGATGGGCCACAGTATGGGTTCCTTTATTCTGAGAAATTATCTGTGCGTGTATGCCCAAGGCTTGTCTGGAGCCATCATCATGGGAACGGGAATGCAGCCTCAGAAACTTCTGAGGTTTTCCCAGGGGCTGGTGCGCGTTCTCACCCTGTTGCAGGGAGAAAAGCATAAGAGCGGCCTGGTGAATGCGCTCGCTTTCGGAAGCTACAACCGAAGGATCTCCCATCCCGTCTCGTCCATGGACTGGTTGTCCCGGGATGCGGCGGAGGTGGCGAAATACAACAAGGATCCGCTTTGCGGCTTTACCTTTACGCTGGGCGGCTTTGCCACCCTGTTCGGCCTAATCGACAGGCTCCATGAGAAAGCGCGTCTGAAAGGAATGCCGAAGGAACTGCCGATTCTATTCATGGCGGGGAGAGAAGATCCAGTGGGAGATTATGGGAAAGCCGTGGAAGGCGTTTACCAATCCTTCCGTAAATTGGGGATGAAGGAAGTCGCTCTGAAGCTGTATGAGAACGACCGGCATGAACTGGTGAACGAAGCGGACCGGGAGCTGGTATGGAAAGACATCTGCGAATGGGTG